>NZ_JBZNBU010000295.1:0-2292 GCF_058530065.1 Waterburya sp.
AAAGTTTTGAATTGTGGTAAGGCGCAAGGATTCTTGTTGTCGAAACCCCTACCTCCAAATGCAGCAGCAAAGATGCTGGGCTAACCAACAGCACAGAGAAGACGAATTCTGGTTCTCCACGGTTAAAGCTTGCTGAGGTATATTAATTGTTATTTGCGATCGCGCCTGATGGACAAACTATAGTCAATGGTAGCGATGATCAAACAATTAAATTTTGGCGGATTATTTAACTTTAGTTCGGAGTTCGGAATTCGGAGTTAAACGGTTAACTTGACTTATTCGGGTTTTTCTTATAGTCTCAATCTTGATGATAAGATCTATTTGATTTACTTTTTTATTTGAAAATAAATAAAACCTTTGCAGAGTATAGCTTTGAATTGTAAGCAAAGAAAAAATTTTCAAATTAAGGATCAACCTGCTGAATGTAGGTTAAATTGTATCTTTTCTCCAACTTAATATATTCGAGCAAATAATTAATTTACCAGAACTTACGGTGAAATATTATCGATTAATTTAAGGATTTGGACTAGTTATTCTTGTAGAAAAGAAAGAGAAAAAGCCAGTTGTACTAATTGTGGAAACAAGAGCGATAAATTTAAAATTTTATTAATTATGAATTTATCTTTTTTCGTGAATAAGGTTCAAAGTAGATTAAAAAGAGAGTATCTTTACCTGCCAATTATATCTAATTTAGCTAAAAGATCTTATGATAAGGAAGTCTCTGGATATAAAAGTCAATTACCAATTTTGAATAATAAAAATCGAGAAATTTTTGAGACTCTTCAGCAAGATGGTGCTTTGATAACAACTGTTGAAAACTTGTCAATTCCTACAATTATAGGAGCAGTTAATGCAGCCAAGAATTTGCTATTAAATTCTCCATTAAATTCTCCAACATTAACACAAGAAATCGGTTGTAAAGGGAATTATGGAGTACCAGGAAAAACTTTACAAAACTATCCAGAGATTTTACTGTGGGGATTAGATGAACAGCTGCTCGATCTTGTAGAAAACTATATTGGATTGCCCATATTTTATCTTGGTGCGGAAGTAAAACGATGTTTCCCCACCGGAGGCTTTACGGGAATTCGTAAGTGGCATCAAGATACAGAAGATTATCGTATGTTTAAAGTCATCATTTACTTAAATGATGTTGATGAACAAGGTGGTCCCTTTCAATATATCCCAGAGCATAAATCAGATATAGCTAAGAAAAAATTAAAATATAGGTTTGGCTTGATTTCTGATAAATTAATGGAAAAGCATGTATCTTCTCAGGACTGGATTACTTGTCTTGGTAAACAAAATACGGTAATTATTGCTGATACATTTCGTCTTTTTCACCGTGCTAAACCTCCTATCGATCGAGAGCGATTATCTCTTACTTTAACCTATATTTCTCAAAATGCCATACATTTGCGCAACAAAGATTTAAGCATTTCTACTGCTGTTAAGCATATGTGCAAAGACTTATCTAAAAGACAATTAAAATGTCTTGTCCCTTTGTAAAATTTACTAATTTTAAAAATAAACAATAATTGATAATTGCGATCGCCCCTGACGGACAAACTATAGTCAGTAGTAGCGACGATCGGACAATTAAATTTTGGCGGATTATTTAACTTTAGTTGATAATGTGGTAGCGATGATGGGAGAATATAATTGAGGCGAATTTAGGGAGAAGTTTTTGCTTTACTATAACTTAACGATTGCCGAAGAGCAGTCAGCATTTGTTGGCGAACTTCTCTAGCCCAAAGTTCAAAATTAAATTCCTCGCTATGGGGATTTAGTACGAGCGAAATCTTGTCTGGCTGACTTTTGTGGTTCTCAGTTGTAATAGTCATGGGTCCTACTCAGTTGGTAATATTGGCTACAAAATTTCTTACTAAGATTTTATCGAAAACAAACCGTCGCAGAAATTAAGTCTCGTTGAACGAAGGCAGAGGGCAGAGGGCAGATGGCAGAAGGATCGATTGGAGGGGGATTCAGACCCGCCACCAACCGAAGACCGCTAACCTGCGGTATAGCGGGGGCTTTAGACCCAAAAAGTATGAAGGGAAGAAGATACATAACCTTCTGCCTCCTGCCTCCTGCCTTCTGCCTTCCAAGGCGGAAGCCTTGGTAAGCTTTTGATTAAAATTGGACTAAGTATCGAAGTAATAGAATCTGCTCGTGCTACTGTTCCTCTATAGAGGCATCATTGGCTGGTACAACAATGGATAATTGGTATCAATTAGAGTCCGCTGAAGTCTTGCAACAACTCGGGAGTAACGCTTCCTTCGGTTTGAGCAA
>NZ_JBZNBU010000296.1:0-5126 GCF_058530065.1 Waterburya sp.
ACACCATAAATCGCACGAATAGTTTGATCAAAATCGAAATCAAATTGCCAATCTTCCACATTAGTTTCTGCGGTCAAATCTACTTCTAACTTATATCCATTGTTCCAATCTTCTGAAATATAAGCATCAATCTCGATCCCATTATTATTAACAACAGCATCAGAATTGAAAGCGACATTTTGGGTAAAGCGATCGCTCTGATTTTCATCAACTTCTAATTCTAAAAACAATTCTACTTTGGGTAAAGTTAAAACAAATTCATAACTTTCTAGGACAGTTTCATCTATCGCTAATTTAGATTCAATTTCTCCCAGTTCGATTTCTAGTTGCCAATTTCCATTAAGTTCTCGATCGCCAGTATAGTCAGTTGAAGCTGCTACATCTGCTTGAGTCATCTCACTTAAACTTTGAATTAACTCTGAATTACTGCCCACTTGAGAACCAAAAAGCAAAATATCAGCATCTTCAGCCAAATATTCCGACCATTCTTGCAGTTCGGATTGATAGTTATCTAAGTTCTCTAAATTTAGATCTGTTCCCCCTATTTGAAGGTAGTCACTATTGCCGTGAGAAATGATTTGGACGCTAGAGATGTCCTCAGATTGTCTCAAGATATTAGTAATATAATCAATGCCATCGATATCTGGTTCTAAGATTACTACTTCGGCGTTTTCTACTCCTAAAACCAAATCCGAATAGTTATTTATTTGAGAGTCAATAAAAAGAAGATTATTTTGATTGTTATAACCATTAATAGAAGATGATAAATTATCGAACATTGTTAGTCTTTTGAAGATTTAAAAAATATTTTTATGTGTATTAGATTCAAAAATAATACTCGATCTTTAAAAGCTGTAAAATTAACTTTTGAATAAGCTTGTGAAAATTTAAGATGAAGATACTTTTGCGATTTACTGCGTTCTTCTGATTTCGTAGCTTTCAATAATTAACAAGATTGAAAAAAACTAAAAACCTCTTGATAAGTTTTAAAATCAGAAATGATAAATTTCTCTCGATTAAATAAGCACTTAGACAATGACTCATTCTCAAGACATAAGTACTCTTGCTTCTTGGATGGCATCGGATTTTAGCAATCAAGCCCAAGCTTATGCCAACCCGCCATTCTTCGCCCATATTCGAGTTTGTATGCGTCCTTTGCCCAAGGATTTATTAGATGGGACGAGTTTATTCTTAGAACAAGCTTATGATTTTATGCTCGATGTTCCCTATCGTTTGCGGGTTATTAGACTGACAGTAGTAGACGATCGCATTGAATTGGAAAATTTTAAAGTCAAAGACCAAGAAGAATTTTATGGCGCATCTCGCAATCTAGAACTTTTAAGCACTTTAACTCGCGATCGCATTGTCAAAATGGATGGTTGCGATATGAATGTAATCTGGACTGGCAATAGTTTTCAAGGAGAAATTAAACCAGGAAAAGCTTGTATTGTCGAGCGCAAAGGCAAAGTTACCTATTTAGATAATAGTTTTGAATTAAAAAGCGATCGCTTGATTAGTTACGATCGCGGCAGAGATCCAGAAACCGATGAATTGGTTTGGGGTTCGGTAGCAGGACCTTTTGAATTTACTCCTCTAAAGAGTTTTGCAGCGGAAGTCGATTGATGACTGAGAGACGGGGAGAAGGGGAGACGGGGTGATTGATTAATTACTCATTACTCATTACTTTGCTATAAGATCCTAATGAGTACAACAATTAGAAAAAAGTTTTGCCAGAGTTACCAGAAGTAGAGACAGTCCGCAGGGGTCTGAATAAGTTAACTTTAGATTTGCCAATTCAAGGGGGAGAAGTGTTGTTACCCAGAACTTTAGCCTCTCCCAATACTACAGAAGAGTTTTGGCAGGGAATTAAAGGCAAAGCGATCGCACTTTGGCAAAGAAGAGGAAAATATCTTTTGGCTCAGTTAAAAGAAGATTCCCAAACCTCTGCTGGCTGGTTGGGAGTACATCTACGGATGACGGGACAATTATTATGGGTACAACAAGACGATCCTTTACAAAAACATACTCGCATTCGTTTGTGGTTTCCAGGCGATCGCGAATTAAGATTTGTGGATACTCGTACTTTTGGTAAATTTTGGTACGTTCCCCCAGAAATAGAAATCGAAACTATTATTACAGGATTAAAAAAACTAGGTCCCGAACCTTTTTCTTCCGACTTTTCTGTAAAATACTTTACAAATAAACTCCACAATCGTCGCCGTCACATTAAAACCCTGTTATTAGATCAAGCAGTTGTGGCTGGGATTGGTAATATTTATGCTGACGAAGCTTTGTTTAAGAGCGGTATTAAGCCCGATACCATTGCAGCTAATTTAACAGCAGGGCAAATTAACCAACTCCACTGCGCCATTGTCGAAGTGTTGCAGACTTCTATCGATAAAGGCGGTACGACTTTTAGTGATTTTCTCAATTTATTAGGAGTTAGTGGTAATTATGGCGATTCGGCTTTAGTATATGGTAGAAAAGAACAGCCTTGCCGCGTTTGTGGGACTGCCATCGAAAAAATTAAACTGGGAGGACGTTCGTCACACTTTTGTCCTCATTGTCAAATTTAATCAATAAGTTTTAGTAATAAAAAAATATCAATCGCGATCGAAATCACGATTAATTTGGGAACAATGACTATAAGACTTAATCTTATGGTTTGACCTAAATTTTCTCTATGAGTCAAATTTCAAATCCAGTAACAATATTACAAGATTTCACTGGTTCAAACATTAATGGAAGATTACAAGTTTCTAACGGTCGAGTAACTTGGAATATCTATATAGAAAATGGAAAACTAAAATGTGCTGCTAATTCCGTACAGCGATTGATGGTTACCCTAGATCATCATTTACGTTATTTGGGTTTACAAAATGCTGCAGCAGCAGCAAAATCTATTCCTAAATCTAGTACAGAAGATATTTCCCAAACACAAAGTTGGTTAGATGGAGGAAGAATAATTCCTTCGATTAACTGGTTGGTCTTGCGGGAACATCTTCATAAAGCTGACGCAGAAAAAGTTTGTGCCAGTTTGAGTTTAGAAGCATTAGAAACATTACTATGGCTGAGGGAAGGAAACTATAAATGGAATAAAAATGCTGATATTCCTCAACACGCTTTGGCAGCAAGATTAAGCTTTCAACATTTAGAATTAGCCCACGAAATTTCTAAAGTAGAGGAGAAAATTAAAAATTGGCAGATGTTGAGAAATTCCATTGCATCTCCCTATCAATGTCCTTATTTAGAAAATAATCGACCAATTAATGAGTCTTCAACGCCAATTTTATCCAAGCTAGCTAAATTTTTGAAAGGTTTGAGTTTTCGTCAATTATCCTTAATTTTAAATCAAGATGAATTAAAGGTTGCTCGCCTACTTCATCCTGCAATTGAAAAAGGGGAAATTGTTGTGCGTTCTCCTCAATCTCCTTTTGATATTTTACCTAATATTCCTGGGGATAATTCAACTTCTGGTTCTGGTTCTCATCAAAATTCTTCTCAAAAATATAAAGTTGCTTGTATCGATGATAGTCCAACTATTTTAGATGAAATGCAGCGATTTTTGTCTGATGAAATGTATGAAATAACCAGAATAGAAGACCCTTTAAAAGCCGCACCAATTTTATTACGTCTTAAGCCAGATTTGATCCTAATGGATATTTCTATGCCTAATATTAATGGTTATAAACTATGTAGCTTTTTTAGAGGAAGTGCATCTCTCAAAAAAGTACCCATTATTATGGTTTCGGGTAGAACTGGTTTTATTGATAAAACCAGAGCCAAAATGGTAGGGGCGACTGACTATCTTACCAAACCATTCTCACAATCAGAACTTTTGTCTGTAGTTAATCAATATTTATCTCAAAGCAAAATAATAGCATAGCTTTATTTTCTATTGAGCTATTTACTCAGACAAATTAACACCAAAAAAATCATTACTTAGAGGAATAAGTACCATGAAAACAGTATTAGTAGTTGACGATTTGCAAGCACAATTAAACTTGATTTCTGGATATTTAGAACAAGAGGGATTTCGAGTTGTAACCGCAGATAATGGAAATGACGCATTGGCAAAAGCTTCCGCTCAAGTTCCCGACTTAGTTATTACTGATTTAGTTATGCCTGAAATGAGTGGTTTAGAATTTTGTCGCAAATTGAAAAAGAATCCCGAAACTGCTGAAGTACCAGTAATTGCTTGTACCACAAAAGATCGGGATATGGATAAAAAATGGGCGAAAAAACAAGGAGTAGTCGCTTATTTAGTAAAACCTTTTACTAAAGAAGAAATAATTAAAGCAGTAGTTCGTTCGGTAGCAGGTTAATGGCAAGCAGTTTAACAACTACAGATAGGCTGAAAGAACTATTACCCCAGTTATTTAATACCAATAAACTGGAGGGTGATTATTATCTGAGATTTCAGCTAACCGATGAAATCTCAGGTTCTATCGAGCTAAAGTACGTTCAAGAATCTCTAACTATTCCAGGCGATCGCATTACCGCAATTCCTAATCTGCCCGAATATGTAATTGGTTTAATGAGTTCTCGCAACCAAGTCTTTTTAGCAATGGATTTAGCTCATCTAGGGGGTTTACCCCCAGAAACCATTAATTTAAGACAATATCAAACCATAGTAGTCAAAATCGCCTCCCATGAAAATGAAAATTCTACGGCGGACGATTTTAACTTATTTGGTTTAACTGTCAAACAAATTGAAGGTATTGCCAGGGTAACGAGCGATCGCCTGATTCCAGCTACGGACGATGTACCCGAAATCCTTAAACCTTTCATTTCCAAAATCATTGTGCCAGAAACAGAAGCTAGTAATTCTACTTCTGAAACCAAAAATTCTTTCTTAATTGATGTTTTTCAGTTAATTGGCACTCAAGTTAACTTCTAGTTGTAATTCTAGGCTAACCATATAAGTACCCAAGCAGAATTAGCTACACATTTGGAAGATGGGGTGATGGGGTGACGAGGTGACTGGGTGATATTATCCCGCTTGACGGGACTGGGTGTTACTACTCACTACTCACTACTCACTACTCGTACGGACGTTCCATGGAACGTCTCTACACTACTCACTACCTATTCTTCACTATGAAATTAATTTAGCCAGACAAAGT
>NZ_JBZNBU010000297.1:0-4222 GCF_058530065.1 Waterburya sp.
CCCCACCACGGATGAAACCAAAATCATTATCATCATTAATGGCGGGATTCAAATCAAATACCACCAAAAAAATTAATATATTACGCGACGCACCAGGAACGAAATTATGACAACGCAATTATTACGAACACATCATCCGCAACCAGGATGCAATGGATAAAATTCGCCATTATATTGTTAATAATCCCATATCTTGGTCAATAGACCAATTGCATCCAGATAACCCTTCAAGATGGTAGTGGCGATCGCACTCTTTAGATTCCGCAAGAGAACGGCGATCGCCTTTAGCCAAAATTCTATGTATTTCTATGTTGCGAGCGAGATTCGTCGGACAAGCAATCGCATTAATGTAATTTATGTACTGCATTTGATCGGATGAAGTTATGTATAGACTAGGAAATACTAGTAAAATTTAGTAAAGCTATCTATTAAGAAAATTCAATCATGGAAGGCGTTCAGTTTTTAGTTAACGAAGCAGGAGAAAAAACTTCTGTATTAATCGACCTAAATGAATGGGGAGATTTGTGGGAGGACTTTTATGACACAATGGTTTCTCGTTCTCGTCAAAATGAAGCAGAAATTGATTGGGAAGAACTCAAAACGGAAATTGGGCTAGATGAATAATAGTTATGCCTGAATACAAAATTAGCTTTAAATCTTCCGCAGCTAAAGAATTGAAGAAATTACCTTTGGAGTTACAGCAGCGCGTAGCTAATAAAGTCGAACAATTAAAAAAAGAACCTCGTGTTTCGGGCGTAATTAAGCTGAAAGGAAATGATAATTTATATCGCTGTCGCGTTGGTGAGTATAGATTAATTTACGAAATTGATGACTCAAAACTAAAAATTGTCTTTACCAGAATAAGACACAGAAAAGATGTCTATCGTTAAGCACTTTCGCTCGCTCGCACTTGTATTTTTCTCTCTTCAATTGCAAAGCGATCGCCTTATACCTCTGTCTGAAAAATTTGTTGGGGTATCAAGTTAATTTCGGCAAAGGCGGGAGAAACTAAACCCTTATCTAAAGTAAAAACAGTTTGATCATATAAACCTTCATTCAACACTAAAATTGTTACCTGTTGTTCTAGAGGATCGGCAATCCAGTATTCATTAATACCCAACGCTGCATACTCAGATCTTTTATAACGATAATCTCTTTTAACAGATTCGGGACTGACTACTTCTACTACTAGTATGGGTGGTGTTTCTAATATCCCCGATTCATCTAAAGAATTAATTATTTGTTCTTTTTCCACCACGTAAAGATCGGCGATGCGAGATTTACGCCACCCAGTTCTTATTCCTCCTTCTCTCATAGCTATCCAAGGAAGTTGGAGACGATTTATTTCTGCTTTGAAAGTATCTCGAATAAAGTCTGAGATTAAAATATGGCGAAAGGTGGGAGGATTCATTAATTCTAGTTTTCCGTCTACCAACTCATAACGATTATCTGGATCTTCATCCCATTGCAAATAGTCTTCAAAGGAGTATAAAACTTGATTGGTTACGGCAGTCATAATAGTTTGAGAAATATTATTTATATTCTAATCAAAGTTTGTTTGGCGATATTGCAGATACGTTTGAATCAATATGATGCAATTGTCGCCGATTAATGGCAAAAATCGTCCGTCATTCGGCAATAAATTAAATTAAATGAATTGATTGTGATGCCGAATCATTTCCAGGGAATTGTCATCATCAATAATCCCGTGGGCGCGAACGGCCGTTCGCCCCTACAGATGAAACCCAAATCGTTATCGTCATTGATGGCGGGTTTTAAATCAGCCGTGACCAAAAAAATCAATATTTTGCGTGATGCACCAGGAACACCGTTATGGCAGCGCAATTATTACAAACATATTAAATAAAATTCGTCAATATATCGTTGATAATCCTCTATCTTGGAAAAATGACCAATTACATCCCCAGAATCCTTCAAAATGGTAAAGGCAAGGATTCGATCGCTTTCCAAGTCAGCTTTCCAAGATTTGGTCTAACTCTACAACCAATCCTGGCATTAAATCTTCCCCTGATAAGTCTTGAGAAAAGTCAACTATCTCTACCTCTTCTCCTGAGCGATAAATTTCCACTCTTCTTTCATCGGGATAAATTAGCCAACCAAGTTGAACTCCACACCCTAAATATTCTTGCATTTTCATTTGGATATCCTGCAATCTATCATTAGGAGAGAGCAATTCTAGGACGAAATCGGGGGCTATGGGGGCAAATCCTCTTTTTTGTTTCTGAGTTAACTCATTCCAACGGGAAATCTCGATCCAGCTAACATCAGGAGAACGCTTCGCACCATTTGGCAGGGCAAAACCAGTAGAAGAATCAAATACTACCCCTAATTTATTTTGGCGATTCCAAATACTAATTTGAGTCAGTAAGTCAGCATTTTGCCTTCCACTTTCACTTCCCGTTGGTGACATGACGATTAATTTCCCTTGGCTAGTCATCTCAAATTTCGTATCTCGATTCTGAGCGCACAATTGCTCAAATTGCCGATCTGTGATGGGATTAGCTAAGGCTCTAAGGTCTATGGTTTCAGTCATTTGCCATGGTTAAATGTAGAACATCTAAAATTTAGGAATTGGATTATATTTTATAATATTTAATTTGGTTAAAGCGATCGCCTGCCTCTAAAACATCATTCTTCATTTCTTAAATTAAATGCGATCGCTGCTTGCTAAATAGTAGTGTGGGCAATGCCCACGCTACAGATTAACGTCTGTATCAATTAGTTATGCAAACCGCTGTAATTTAAAATAATAAAGTCGGGCGATCGCAAAATTATCATTTTATAATCCTAACCACCTTCTTAATGAGTCTTCTAACTTTTGAATATCAGCTTGCTGCAATTGACCAATAGTTTTAATTACTAGATTTTGTTTTACAGTATAAATACCTCTTTTAACTGCACTAGGTACATTTAATCCTGCTGCTTGCCATTTAGCTAAAATAAACTCTCCTGGAAGTAAAGAGCTAGTTTTACTAGTTAGAGGCACTATAAAAATATCTTGAGAAATGTGTTTAGCATTGACTATAATTGCAGGTCTAACTTTTGAATTAGATCAATCAGAAAAAGGATATCGAACTAATACAACATTATTCCTTGAGTAGTTCGGCATAAATATCATCCTCTGGATTATCCCAAACTTTGTTTAGAGATTCTTGGCTGGCATTTTGCCAAAATTCCGCTTCATCGTTAGGTAATACTGTAATCAAAACCTTTGTTCCTTCTGGAAGTTCTAGCCCTTCTAGTATTTCTATTTTCCCTCGACGTACAGTCGCCATTAAAGTTTTGAGCATTTATCTTAGTTTTCTGATTTTTTAGGCAATTATGATCTGAATCGCTTGTTTAATATTGTAGTTTTAAAACAATATCGCAATCTAGATCGCCTTTCCCTTTTAGGATACGATCAGCGATCGGTTTCTAAGTTAGCTTTCAAACATTTCGTTGAACTCAACAATTAATTATTGAATTATATTTTATCTTATTTAATTTGGTTAAAGCGATCGCTCTACCTCTAAAACATCATTACTTCATGCCAATTTATCTCTTCAATTAAATGCGATCGCTTTACAGCGGTTTGCGTTTCAATCTGGGACAAAACACGATCGCTGCTTGCTAAATAGTAGTGTGGGCAATGCCCACGCTACAGATTAATGTCTGTATCAATTAGTTATGCAAACCGCTTTAATCTAAAATAATAAATTCAGGCGATCGACCAGAGAGTAATAATATCTAAGTTTACTTGCAGATTATCTAGATCGAAAAACTAAAATATGGTGCAATTTTCTCTTCAGGCTTGGAAAAATATTGATAAAATCTATCAAGCTATTTTAGAAATGCCTTTTGTCAAAGAACTGGAAGCGGGTTCTTTAAATAAACAAATATTCCAACATTACATGATTCAAGATGCGATCTATCTGGGAGAATTTGCCCGCGTTTTGGCGATCGCATCTGCTAAAGCACCCCAACCAGATATGCAATTACAATTTGCAAACAGCGTCCGAGAAGCAATTGTTGTCGAACGTAGCTTGCACGAGGAGTTTTTTGCCGATTTTGGCATCGATCCGACAGATGCTTTAAAAGCACAGCCTTCTCCTACTTGTTTGAACTACACTAACTTTTTAATCGCTACAGCATATCAATCTACTTTTGCCGTAACAGTCGCAGCAGTATTACCTTGCTTTTGGATTTATTTAGAAGTGGGCAA
>NZ_JBZNBU010000298.1:0-2557 GCF_058530065.1 Waterburya sp.
CCATGCCCTTCGGCGGTTACAAACAATCTGGTTGGGGACGCAATCGCGGTAAAGAAGCCTTTGAAGCCTATACCGAAACTAAAGCCGTATACGTGCGACTCGATGGCATTCATCATACTTCGTTCGCTTGTAGTTAATCGGGCAAATTAGGCAGAAGGTTGTCTTCTGCTTGTTCTTTTCTAATTGCTAAATCAATGAACAATCTTTTTACTGCTGATAACTCTGCATTGCTACTAATCGATCATCAAGTTGGTACAATGCAGCTAATTAAAAATATTCCTCTAGAAACAGTCAAGCGCAATACTTTAGCTTTGGCTAAAACTGCAAAAATTTTGGGGATGCCAATTGTACTTACCAGTAGTCAAGAAACCAATGTTCAAGGGTCTTTGCTGCCTGAATTACAAGAAATTTTGCCTCAATCTTTTGAAAATCGGATTCAAAGAGCAGGTATTGTTAATGCCTGGAGCGATCGCAATTTTCAAGGGGCGGTAGAAAAGACGGGTCGCAAAAACCTAATTATGGCGGGTGTTACCACGGATGTCTGTTTAGTATTTCCCAGTATTAATGCTTGTCAAGAAGGATATCAGGTTCAAGCAGTTATGGATGCTTCGGGTTCGCCTTACGAAATTTCGGAAGAGATGTCTAGACGGCGCATGGAGAATGAAGGCGTAGTGTTAACTGCAACTAATACTATCATGGCAGAACTAGCTCAAGATTGGAGTAGTCCTCATGGTCAAAAGATACTACAAATTCTATTTCAGGATGTTCTCCCTAAAATAGATTGAGGAAAACAGGTTAGATAAAGATCTTTCTATCTAATATTTATCGCAGGCGTTGGTAAATAGAAGTATGATTTCTCTAGCTTGATATATTCTACTGAGATTAAAAAGGCTTAGAGCTTAAAGCTTAGAGCTAAGAGCTACCAAAAGAAATACTTTACACTTCATACCTAAAATTACCAACGCCCTATCGCACAATTGGTATCGCAAATCTTTGCCAAAGAATCTTTTTAACAGATTTCTTGAATTAAAGTTGACTTGAACTGCCCCTTAGCTAAATCGAGTTTTTCACAGTCCACCAGAATTGGGGAGGTACGGGAGGCGAACCTGCGTCGCCTCATTGAGTGCCGTGGATTTAGGGGGCAAATATCTATTGCAAATCTAAAATCTTCAATTGGATAAGAGGTACATTATGGCTGAATACTTTTTTATGCCACCAATGAATATTGCAGGGGCAGGAGCTTTACAGGAAGCAGGTAAGGAAATGGTTGCCGAAGGCTACGGCAAAGCCTTAATCGTCACTGATGCGGTTTTGCACCGTCAAGTCAAAGCCACTCAAGTTCTGATGGATTTGCTAGCCAAACTAAGTATTGAATACGCCATATACGATCGCGTTACCCCCAACCCTACCGTAGCAGAAGTCGAGGAAGGTGCTGCAATGGTGAAATCTGAAAACTGTGATTTCATTATTTCTTTTGGCGGTGGTTCTCCTCACGACTGTGCTAAAGCTATCGGTATTGTCGCCAATAATGGTGGTTCGATTCGTGACTATGCAGGTTTAAACCAAATGAAAACCAAAATGCTGCCTATGTTTGCCATCAATACCACATCGGGAACGGGTAGTGAAATGACCCGCTTTGCTATTATCACCGACGAAGAACAGCAATCCAAATTTCCTGTGGTAGACTGGCGTTGCACTCCCAGTGTTTCCGTAGACGATCCCGAATTGATGGTGGGGATGCCACCAGGTTTAACTGCTGCCACGGGAATGGATGCCCTCAGTCACGCGATCGAGGCTTATGTATCTACTGCTGCTACTCCCCTAACTAATCCAGGTGCGCTGCACGCCATCCAACTAGTAGTTAAATCTCTCCCCACAGCTTATAAAGATGGCACAAATAAACAGGCGCGATCCGATTTAACTTATGCTGAATTCCTAGCAGGGATGGCATTTAATAATGCTAGTTTAGGTTACGTTCATGCGATGTCCCATCAAATCGGTGGTGTTTATCATCATCTCGCTCACGGAGTTATCAATGCTGTGTTGATGCCCTATGTAGTTGCTTATAATGCTAAAGCTGTCCCAGATCGCTTTGTGGCGATCGCCGAGGCAATGGGTGCAGCAAAAAATATCTCCCCAGAACGGGCAATAGACTATGTATTAACCAAAATTCACACCCTCAATCAAGAACTTAACATTCCTGCTACCCTAGCAGATTTGGGAGTAGAAGCATCAGCCATTCCTCAGATGGCAGCTAATGCTTTGAAAGATCCTTGTTGTTTGACCAATCCCCGTCAGGTTGACTTCGTAGGAGAAATGGAAGAACTATTTCGACAAGCACTTTATGGAAAGCGATCGCAAGGTGTGACCAGTTAGCTAGAAAGGAAATGCAATAGCAAATATAAAAGAGAACAATGACCAAAAATGTTCGCGAAAAAATCAAAATAAAAATAATAATTACGGCTCTTTATGGATTCACAGATCTGATTGTGAAGAAGACAGTTAAACAAGTACAATCCTTATACTAGAGTACATTCAAGAATTTTCTGTGACCGAG
>NZ_JBZNBU010000299.1:0-18805 GCF_058530065.1 Waterburya sp.
CTAATAGTTTCCCAGACACTTTTTAAATATTCAGTGTCCTGTGCTTTTGGTTTTAGGGGATATGTAGCAACCATACGCATCAATGGCAGGGGAAATGTTTCTAATTGTTACAAATACCATAACAAAATAAAATCCTTTCTGGGGAGTGTTGTGGGTTGGGCTACTCCTAAAGAAATTGTTAAAAACCTTGACAGATATACAAAAGAGCTATTTCGTAAATTGAAAAAAAAGTTTAAGAAAATCTTAAAATCATAGAAGTGACGACTTTACTTCCTGCGGTATTACCAGTCGGCTTAATTATCTTAATTGGCTTTATTATCGGGCAGAATTTATCTTTAGAGCGATCTACTCTATCTCAGTTAGCTTTGTATACTTTATCTCCTGCTTTGGTAGTAGATAGTTTGTATCGAACTCAATTATCTGTCGTCAGTTCTAGTAAATTATTAATTGGCTTTGCTCTGACTTCTGCCATCATTTACGGTTTGGTTGGGCTGGGAAGTAAATTATTTAATTTAGCTACTCCTCTCAGTAGGGGAATTACGGCTATTGTTATGTTTCCTAACAATGGCAATATGGGCTTACCAGTAGTCACCTTTGCTTTGGGATCGGCAGGGTTGGATCGAGCGATTGTTTATATGATAGGCTCTAGCTTCTTGATGTTTTGTTTTGGCCCTGCAATTATTCAAGGAAAAGGTTTTTCCAAAGGGTTGAGCTTAACTTTGAAATTGCCTTTAATTTGGGCAATCTTATTTGGTATTAGCTTGCGCTTGTTTTCCCTTAAGCTACCTTGGGAATTAGACAAAGGCATTCAGCAGTTAGGGGCAGCAGCAATCCCCATAGCTTTAATTGTTTTGGGCATTCAACTATCAGAAACTAAGTTTAAACCCAGATTTAAAGAAACCCTGGTTGCGATCGCTCGTTTAATCGTTGCTCCTGCTATTGCTTATGGCATCGGCAGACTTTTACACCTAGAGACTTTAGATTTACAAGTACTCGTTATACAAAGTGCTATGCCCACCGCAGTTAATTCTTTTATTATTGTTAGCGAATTTGGTGGGGATCGAGATTTAGTCGCCAGAGCGATTGTTACTTCTACCTTGATAAGTTTTGTTACCTTGCCATTTGTTTTATTAGTAGTTAAAAGTAGTAGTTTATTTAACTAATTGTCTATTATTTAGTTATTCAAGGTTTTACATTGGGCGTTATTGTATAAAAGGCGATCGCACAAAACTAAAGCGACCATTGCTTCAACCATTGGGACTGCTCTGGGTAAGACACAAGGATCGTGTCTTCCTTTGGCTGCCAAAAGGGTTTCTTCTCCGCCTTTGGTAACGGTTTTTTGTTCTTTACCGATGGTGGCGGTGGGTTTGAATGCCACTCGGATTACGATGTTTTCACCGTTAGAAATGCCTCCTTGGACTCCTCCAGAGCGATTGGAAACGGTTCTAGTTTCCCCATCCTCGTCAATATAAAACTCATCATTATGTTCGCTACCAGTCATGGTTGTGCCAGCAAAACCCGAACCAATTTCAAAGCCTTTAGTTGCGGGAAGAGACATCACCCCTTTAGCTAATTCTGCTTCTAATTTATCAAAGACGGGATCGCCCAAACCTCTGGGTACTTTGCGAGCTACACATTCTACTACCCCACCAAGAGAATCTTTATCTTTTCTAGCCAAATCGATGCGATCGATCATTTTTTCCGCATATTCGGCATTGGGACAGCGAACGATATTGCTTTCTACCTGTTCTAGAGTCACCGTATTGCTATCGACTTCCGCTTCTATGTCTTTGATGCGCTTAACATAGCCAATAATTTCAACTCCTGCAACTTCCTTGAGGATTTTTTTGGCGATCGCACCTGCGGCAACTCGACCGATAGTTTCCCTGGCTGAAGATCTGCCGCCACCTTTATAATTACGGATGCCATATTTAGCGTCATAGGTAGCATCGGCATGGGAAGGACGGTATTTAACCGCCATTTCGTCGTAGTCTTGGGATCTTGCGTCTTTATTGCGTACCAAAATTGAAATGGGAGTCCCTAAAGTTTTACCTTCAAATACCCCCGACATAATTTCGCAAGTATCGCTCTCTTTTCTGGGAGTAGTAATTTTACTCTGTCCTGGTCTTCTACGGTCTAGGTCTATCTGAATTTCTGCTTCGCTAATCTCAAGCTGCGGGGGACAACCATCAATAACTACCCCGACACCTCCTCCGTGAGATTCTCCATAAGTAGTAATGCGAAATATTTTGCCGAAAGTGTTCCCCATGATGCTTTTAATTTCTTTGGTAGGCGACTCTGTATTTTATCTTATAGTTTTTAGTCTTTAGTAATTAGTTTTTAGTTTAAATTAAACACTAAAAACAACTATTCCCCTAATCTTTAACCTTTAACCTTTAACCTTTACCCCTTCCCCAATCTAAACTATCCATTGCACAACTACTTATCTTCTGGATTGCAATTGACGGTAAACGTCGCGAATATCTACATCGTGATAGGCTAAAGCTACTAGAGTGTGATAAAACAAATCTGCTACTTCCGATGCGATCGCGCTTTGATCGTCATCTTTACAAGCCATGACTACTTCCGCCGATTCTTCGCCAATCTTTTTGAGAATTTTATTATCTCCCCCTGCAAATAGCTGACAGGTATAAGAACTTTCATTAGGATTGGTTTGGCGATCGCGAATTACTCGATATACTTCCGAGAGGGTATCTGCGGGAGGAGCTTGTTTGTTGTTGTCATCTACTTGATGAAAACAGCTTCTTTCTCCTTTGTGGCAGGCAATATCGCCAATTTGTTCGATAGTAACTAACAAGGCATCGCTATCGCAATCGTAACGCAGCGATCGCACTTTTTGAATGTGTCCTGAAGTTGCTCCTTTGTGCCACAATTCTTGACGAGATCTGCTCCAATACCAAGTTTCTCCCGTCTCGATGGTTTTTTGTAAAGATTCTCGATTCATCCAAGCCATCATCAACACCGTACCATCTAGATAGTCTTGAGCGATCGCAGGTACTAGCCCTCGGTCATTGTATTGAATTTTTTCTAGAGGAATGTTTAGATTATCAATTTTGCTAGAAGACATGATTCTTTTTGGTGTCGCTCGAAAGTCAATTTTCTATTGTCACGCAAAAAAGTCCAAACTCCAAACTGCTTTCTGTAGGAGTCAAAAGCAACTGTAGGTTTAATCGATTTTGATTTTACGATTGATCGCTAATTTATATTAGCTCGATCTTGAAACTTGTTTTCAGTATTTTTAATTATTTGTCTACGCCAAAATACTTAGTCCAAGATTTATTTTGTAGTGGTTTAGTCTTACTATATTTTTTACTTTTATTATCTAAGTTTTTGATTTTCATTTACCAGATATTAACTTTTCTGGTAGTTACTGGTTTTTCTAGCAAAAATCATTGATATATCATTTATTATTTATTTTTGATGCTTATCTTTATCTCGAACAAGAATTATCTAAATTGAATATTAGATTGACTATTATTAGCCTCTACTATCTGATTTTTGACTACTCATACCGATATCTTCAAGGATATAAAAAATTAATTAGAATGACTATAGCTTAAGATATTGTAAATTACAGTATTACGGTAAGACTTATTTAAAGAATAATGCTTGTTCAGCGATATCAGCATTTTTACCTATAAAAAAACTTTGGTTTTAATTTTTTTTGAGTTTTACAATTAAATTTTTAAATAATAATTATTAATTTATCTATTTTTTTACTTTTTGTATTTGTTTTAGCGACTTATGGTGGCTTTGAAAAGTTCCCATTTTCAGAAAATAGCAATTAATAAAAAAAGTTTTTGAGTCTATCTTTTTCTTTACTTTTTCTATTTATCTTGTAGAAACCAAACAAAAGAATAAATTAAAAGGATAACCATGAAACTTGAATTTAAAGCTCTATCTATCACTTTAGGTTTAGTTGCTCTATTAGGTGTTGCTACTTCCGTTAAAAGTGGTACACCTGACATTACTCAAGCAGACAACTCTGTAGAAATAGTTCCTGATGAGATTGAGTTACAGGATATTGAAGGAATTGAAGATACAGAATTAGAAGCCTCTGAAGACATTGAAGACGCAGAACTAGAAGCTTCCGAAGACATTGAAGATACAGAATTAGAAGCCTCTGAAGACATTGAAAATACAGAACTAGAAGCTTCCGAAGAAGTCGAATGGGAAGAACTAGAAGCTTCCGAAGATATTGAAGATACAGAATTAGAAGCCTCTGAAGAAATCGAAGACGCAGAAACTGCTGAAATTGAAGACGCAGAACTAGAAGCCTCTGAAGAAATCGAAGATGCTGAAACTGCTGAAATCGAAACTCCCGAACTAGAAGCTTCTGAAGATAGCGAAATTAACGAGCAGTCTAGTATTGATGGTACGGAAGAAAGCTTAATCGAATCCGCAGAAGATGCGATCGATAATGTTAGTCCTCAATTCTAAATGTTGACAAGAGTTCATTGCAATAAATAAATTACTTCCTACGGTCATCCACCCGATCAAAATCAAAAATCTCCTTAGATTAATCTAGGGAGATTTTTTTTAGCGATCGATACCTCAAATTAATCACTAAACATGAGTTTCAACTTCATGATTGGTTTCTGGGATATTTACAGGCTTATTTGTTTTTAAAGCAGCACGAACAAAGCCTAAAAATAATGGATGGGGATTGTTGGGACGAGAACGAAACTCGGGGTGAAACTGAGTGGCAATAAAGAAGGGATGATTGGGCATTTCCAGAATTTCTACTAAACGTCCGTCGGGGGATGTTCCGCTAATTTCATAACCAGTTTCGAGTAATAAACTGCGGTAAGCATTATTAAACTCATAACGATGGCGATGGCGTTCGTAAATCACTTCATCTTGATATAAAGAATGAGCCAAAGTATCGGGTTTGAGACGACAAGGGTAAATACCCAAGCGCATAGTACCGCCAAGATCGATCACATCTTGTTGTTCGGGTAAAATATTAATAATCGGGTTGGGACTGTCAGGATCGAATTCTGAACTATTGGCATCTTTTAATTGCGCTACATTCCGCGCCCACTCGATCGCGCAACACTGCATTCCCAAACACAAACCCAAGAAAGGAAGATTTTGAGTACGGGCATATTCGATCGCTGCTACTTTGCCATCTACACCTCGAATACCAAAACCCCCTGGTACGATGACCCCCGCTACATCTTGGAGGTATTTTGCTGCGCCGTGAAGCTCGATATCTTCGGCACTTACCCAACGTAAATTAACCTCTGCATTTGCCGCGATCGCACCATGTCCCAAAGCTTCGACAACTGAAAGATAGGCATCGCTCAATTGTATGTATTTACCGACGATCGCCACTTCTATATTGGTGCGAGTAGAATTCATCTTAATTACTAGATTGCGCCAATTTTCTAAATCGGGTTGCCGTTGTTCTAGTTTTAATAGTTCTAGGGTTTGTTGGGCTAGTCCTTCTTTTTCGAGGATTAAAGGTACTTCATAGATCGTACTGGCATCGAGAGAAGTGACGACTGAATTTACCTCAACATCGCAAAATTCGGCGATTTTTTCTTTAATCCCAGGAAATAAAGGGCGATCGCAACGACAGACCAAAATATCTGGCTGAATGCCAATGGAACGTAACTCTTTGACTGAATGCTGAGTGGGTTTGGTTTTCATTTCCCCTGCGGCGGGAATCCAGGGAATCAAGGTAACGTGGGTATAGATGGCATTTTCTCGCCCTACGTCTTTCCGAAATTGACGAATTGCTTCCATAAACGGCAACGATTCGATATCCCCTACAGTACCGCCAATCTCGACGATTACCACGTCAGAATTAGTATTCTGCGCTACGCGGTGAATTCTTTCTTTAATCTCGTTGGTGATATGAGGAATTACTTGTACTGTACCCCCTTCATAGTCGCCCCGTCTTTCTTTATTAATTACCGCTTGATAGATCGAACCTGTAGTGACACTATTGAGGCGAGACATGGAGGTATCGGTAAAACGTTCGTAATGTCCCAAGTCTAAATCGGTTTCCGCGCCATCATCGGTAACAAAGACCTCCCCATGTTGGTAGGGACTCATCGTACCAGGATCGACATTAATATAAGGATCTAGTTTCAAAATAGATACAGAATAGTCCCGCGACTTTAACAATCTGCCGAGACTAGCTGCCACAATCCCTTTTCCAATACTGGAAACAACACCACCCGTAATAAAAACAAATTTAGCCATAATGAATAATAATTATTTAAAGATTAATTGCCCAATGTTCGACCAAGCGATCGCGTATATCAAAAAAATCCGACCATTCGACATAAGATTTATTTTCTGTATCTAAATATTTTCTCAGGCGATCGCGAGCAAATACCAAATCTGCCGTCAATGACATATTAATATCAGTCACCGAATCGCCGATAGCAATGCTTTCAGCTGCTGGATATTGCGCCATAGCTTTCGCTTTGGCTACCAATTCTGTCTCTCCTTCAAAAATCGAAGAAACCTCTAACAATTTGCCCGTACTGTTAACTTCTGCTGCATGAATTGCGGTAATGCGATCGATCGATTGTCTTGTTGATAATACTGCTTTGACTATATCGATCAAACCCCCAGAAATCACCACTAAAGGAACGTTCAAATCGTTAAGAAAATCTGCAAATTCTATAAATCCAGGGCGAATCGGATGGTCGGCAATATATTCTATAATTTCAGCATAATGAACAGCGGGAATTGAACCGATGGTTTGTTTGATTCCTTCTTTGAGAGTCATTTTACGCTCAAAAATCATGGGTAGTAATTTAGCCGATACTTCTGGAGCAAATTTGTCTAACACTCGCACAAAAGTGTCTTCTGTCGTGATTGTGCCATCGAAATCACAAAAAACAACACGGGAAAATTTCATTATTTGTAATAAAAAGTGAAAGTAAAACTAGTTATCGCACGACCAGAAAACGTTATGATCGACCTATAAATATATACTTATTAACCATTCTAAATATTATGGGAGAATCAAAACGCCGTAAAGCAGCCTTGGGCGATCGCTATGGAACAGATACAGACAGACTAATACCCTGGTTACCCATTACTAAAGCCCAATCAGAAAAGTTTATCAAATTAACCAGTACGGGAGCTTGGATTGGTATTGGTATAATGATTGCTATCTGGTTTACTGTCAGGTTTATCGGGCCAGCATTCGGTTTCTGGGAAGTTTATTAACCACAAAGGCAGAATTTCAAAAATTTAAAATTAATTTATTGACATAAATACACAGCAGGTTAAGAAATGAGCGAACAAAATCCCTACGAACAACTTGGGGTCACAGAAAATTCTTCATTTGAAGAAATTCAAGCTGCCAAAAAGCGACTTTTCGAGCAATATGGCAATGACAGTGCTGTATTAGAAACAGTAGAGATTGCCTATGATTCAATCATCATGGATCGCTTGCGGTTACGTCAAGAAGGAAAAATTAAAGTTCCCGAGAAAATTCGTTTTCCCGAACGTAATTTAGAAAAATCAATTAAAATTCCGCAACTTGTTAAGGAAGATTCCGCCGTCTGGCTGCAAGAACTCATCGATACTCCTTCTCAAGGGGATATCCTTTGGCCAACAGGAATTTTCCTCACCCTTTCGGCGATCGCTGTCTTCGCTCAAAATACAGGAGCATCAATTCTTCCTCTGTTAATGGCATTGGGCTTTATCGCCAATATCTATTTTCTCAATCGTAAAGAAGGTAGAGCGGGAAGAGCTTTTTTAATTAGTTTTTTAGCTTTATTTGTGGGAATTGCTCTAGGTACTGGGCTAGCTAGTTTATTATTGAGTCAGAGTGGCGTGACTACTCTGGGAGAAGATCAGTTTGCATCTGCTGTCACCTTTTGTCTGTTTTGGTTGGTTAGTTGCTTTTTAAGATAAAACAAACTTATATATAACGTTTAGCGACTTTAGTAAGACTAATTCCCCAACCACATATTTTCAATCTAAATATATTTGTTTCTTTTTTGTTCCAAGATATTAAACTCTTGGGACATTTTTTTTGCCTGCCGTACGTATCAATTATCTATAGAGCAAGAATACAACCTAATGATAATACTGATGTTACAAAACAAAATATAGAAGGTTAATTTTATATTATCTGCATAAAAAAATCAGCTAAATCGTAATACATTAATAGCCTAGGTGTTATATACAGTTTCATCGGTTAAACTGTAGTTGCTCTGATAGTAGCAAACCGCTCAAAATCAGAGTAAGCCACCGTTAAATAATACTTTAACAATATATTAAGTTAATTAACCAAGCTTAATACTAATTTTAAAGTTATTCGGCTTATTTTATATGCTTTTAGTAATTTCAGAGAGGTAACCAAAAGTGGTTGATATTGATATTCGCAGAATAAGTGGTGTTGAAAACCAAGAATTTGACGAAGAACGTGGTATTTATCCAGGACAAGTAGAAGCTCCCCTAATCCATATTTTTCCTCTAGCTTTTGAAGATGGCTTTAACGAACCCAGAGGGGGAGGAATTAATTTAGATGAAACTCTACCCAATGCTAGAGATGTCAGTAACATCATCGCCGACCAAGGAAATGTAACTGGCAACCCAGTAAACGCTAGTGACTGGTTGTGGCAGTGGGGACAGTTTTTAGACCATGACTTGAGTTTGTCGGAAGGGACAAATATCTTAGCAATTCAAGAAGAAGATGAATTTACAGCTAATGATGTCAGTATCGATCTTAGTCCAGATGATATTCTTTATTCCGAGCCTCGATTCACCAAAATCCTTTTAGGTCGAGTTCCCGCAGAATCTGGAACTGGCACTGGTCCTGATAATCCTAGAGAAGTTGTTAATGAAATCACTTCTTTTATTGATGGTTCTAATGGTTATGGTTCGGACTATGCTCGCGCTGCAGCTAAACGAAGTGACTTAGGAAACAGTTTTTTTGGTAAAGGATTTGAGGTTAACGAAGAAGGTGAATTAGAACTTTTCGATATTCACGAAGAGGGTGGAGTTCCCTTACCTCCTGAAGGGGAATCTCCTTTTGATGGGAAACTTTTAGTCGCGAACGATGCCTATGGTACTGATGGGTTAGCTTTTGCCAATGGCAGAGACCCTAATAATACCTCTGGTGAAATCTTAGCTCCCTACAACCGCGCTGGTTCGCCTAACGCCGACCCTGGAAACCGTACCCAAGACGAGGAAGAGTTTATCTCTGGCGACCCCCGAATCAACGAACAAGTTGGTTTGATCGCCATTCATACTCTGTTTATCCGCGAACACAACTTAGTTGCCGATAAAGTTGCATTTCATTTAGATGCCAATGACGATCCCAGATTAACTCAAGCTTACGAACAATTTAGAGACGAGTACGTACCTTCTCTAAACTTGGGATTTGAACCTAGCGAAGAACAAATTCGCGGTGAATTTATTTACGAAGCTTCTAGAGATATCGTTGCGGCTAAAAACCAAATCATCACTTACGAAGAGTTTTTGCCCATTTTACTGGGTAATGAAGGTCCAGAAGATCTGCAAAAAATCGATGAAGATCTACTCGATCCTAGTATTGCTCTAGAATTTGCAGGTGCGGCTTATCGTTTGGGACACACTCTTCTTTCCGACCAAATCCGTACTGTTGATAATAATGGTATTGGTAGTTATTCTCTAAGAGAGGCTTTTTTCACTCCCCAAGAAGTCAGTCAAAATGGTGTTGACGATATCTTATTGGGTCTAAACTATCAACAAGCTAACGATCTTGACGAACGAGTAATCGATGGAGTTCGCAACAACCTCTTTGGCGAACCAGGAAATGGCGGACAGGATTTGGTTGCGATTAACCTACAAAGGGGTCGCGAGCTTGGTGTTGCTAGCTATACAACAATTTATAATTCCCTGAACCCCGATAATCCGATCGAAAGCTTTGAAGATCTAAATCCGATCTTTGGGGAAGAAGTAGCAGCTAAATTTGTCGAAGCTTATGACAATGTTGAAGATATTGACCTTTGGCTGGCTGGATTGGCAGAAATTCCCCAAAACGGTGCTTTGCTAGGACCTACATTTAGCGCGATTTTGGGAGATCAGTTTGCTCGCTTGCGAGATGGAGATCGCTTTTTCTATACTGACGAACTAGCGAATGAAGATTCTCTCTTAAACGTAGTTTCCAATGCGATCGGTACGGATCTCAATGAAATTACTTTGAGTAGCGTCATTGCCAATCACGTATCTACTCCCGAACTGGTTCCCGACAATGCTTTTGTCGTTCCTTTCACCAACGAAGTTCGAGGTACTGTAGAAAGTGATGCTGGTCAATTTCGGATTAACGGTACAGAAGCTGCTGATTTAATCACTGCCGAAAGTGGTGCTGACGAAGTTTTTGCTGGCGACGGTGATGATATCGTTTTTGGTAGTAGCGGAAATGACAGTCTTTATGGTGAAGCTGGTGCGGACAGCCTAGTAGGTGGAAATGGTTCGGACTTGCTCGTCGCTGCAGGTGCTGGAGACGTTCTTAGCGGTGGCTTAAACAACGATACTTATAGGCTCGTTCTAGACCAAATTGATGGGGGAGTAGAAATTGTTGAAGAAGCTGGCCCCAACGACGTTTTACAAATCTTTGCCGGTGGCGGTGGCACTCCCGTTAATGCTACTTTACTCAATCCAGCCCCTGGTCGAATCGGAATCAAAAAATCGGATCGCGATCTCGTGCTTGACATCAATCAAGACGGGGTACTTAACCCAGACCAAGACCTAACTATCAGCAACTACTTTGCCGAAGATGGCGGAGCTAGTGGCGGTTCGATTGAAGATGTGGCTGGTTTGAGTCGCGATGAGATTATCGAATACACTCAAAGTGAAAAAGTCACTAATGGTGCAACAGTCTATCGTTTCTTCCGTCCTAATGAAGGAGTACACTTCTATACTCCTGATGAAAACGAAAGAGACATTCTGCGTGAGACTAGAGAAGACTTCACATTTGAAGGCGCATCTTATGTCGGAGTTCCTGAAGATGAAGACTTGCTTACAGGGGCAAGACCAGTTTATCGTTTCCTAAACCGAGACACTGGGGTTCACCTATACACCATCGCCGAAGCAGAAAGAAATGCTGTTCTAGAGTTACCTAACTATACTTATGAAGGTATTACCTATTACGGATACGAAACTCAACAAGAAGGAACTACTCCTCTATATCGTTTTTACAATCCTGTAGTAGACTCTCACTTCTATACTCCTTCTGTGGTAGAAAGAGATGATGTGTTAGCCCGTCTACCCGACTATCAATTGGAAGGTGTTGACGAAACAGGTACTGCTTACTACATTCAGGAAGTACCAGCAGACTTGTAAATCTTTACAGAGCAATAGTCGATTGACAATAGTTTGTGTAATTAGAATAACTAAATAATTTGTTTTGAGGGATGAAACTACTTTCATCCTTTTTTTTTAGACCTCAAATCCCTAGTCGATTTAGTTAGATAAAATACTTAAATAGTAGCCCTCTGTATATCCAATCTTTGAGTGTATCGCTGCAATCTGGCGACGATCGCACTGTCTTCTAAGATTTTAACTTTGATTTTAGCAATGACTGGTTGTAAGATTGAATGAATTTGAGCTTCTGGTAAATCCTCTTTATCTTCTACTTTAATTGGGGAATCAGTGTGAAATAGGTTTAATTCTTCCATTGTCAAAATGTTGATTAGTTTTTCGATCGCGTATTCCATAACCATAGGTTGTTGACTAAATCCGATACTAGTCTTTTCAATTAGCGATCGCTTGGAGAGGGATTCCAAAACTTCCAATAGTTGGCGAGGAGAGAGTTTTGGCACTAATTCTTGTCTGAGTTGAGATAAACTTACTGCTTCGCGAGCGATCGCCAACCAATACATGACCGCTTGTTCTATGGGGGCAAGGCGATTGAATTGCTGTTCTAAAAGATCCCAGATATCGCCAAAAACAATTATCTCCTCTTGCAGAAATTCGGCTACATTACCGCCAAATTCATATTTAATGGTAGTAGCTACTATTTGCAGAACTAAAGGATTGCCACAATATTGCTTGATCGTTTGAGGAGGTAATTCGATCTCTTTAGTTGCTAATATTTTTTGGGTTGCGGGGAGTGACAATCCCGATAGTTGGAGCGATCGCACTTTTATTCCTTCTCTATTTCCTATGCCGATTGGTTGTTCGCGACTAGTTATAATTGCGCTACTTTGATGCTGTTCGTCAGTTAGACGGCGTAATAATTGACCGTACCCTTCGTATCCCGATTGATAGCGTCCTCTTGTTTCCCCACTCCGCAAAATAGACTCGACATTATCGAGAATAATCAAGCATCTTACTGAGGCTAGATAATAAAGTAAAGAATCCAGTAACTTTTCTACAGAATTACTAAAATTGATTTCTTCATGGGCAGAAACAAACGAAATCAACTCGCCAATTAATTCTCGAACAAGAGGTGCGTTGCGCAAACTACGCCAAATGACAAAGTCAAATTTTGGCGCAAGATTTCTAGCTAATTTAGAAGCAAATGCAGTTTTACCTACTCCTCCCATACCCAAAATATTGAGCAAGCGACAGCGATCGCTTTCGATCCAGTTTTGACATTGAATCAATTCTAATTCTCGTCCCCAAAAATGGCTTGTATCGATGGCATCCCCCCAATCTTCTTGCAATTGAGATGAAGCGATCGTTGGAATAACTCTAATATTTTGGTCTTGTTGATATTGTCTTAATATACTGCGTGCATTACTTTTAGTGACTTTTTTTTGTAAAAGCTGGGACAAAATACGCCATAATTTAGCTCCAGTTTGTTTGATATAATCGTGTTCGTAGCCAGAAGAGTCGGCAATTTTTTGATAAGAATTATCTTGAAAAGATTCACTTAAAACTAATTCCTGAACATCCGATAAACCCGTCTTAAAATTCTCATTAAATAACTTTTCGACTAAAAAAACCGCTTGTTTAGCATCCATCGATTCCAATCTATAAAAATTATTTATCTTGCTACTTAGAGTAAATCTAATTTAGATTAATTACATTGACCAATAAATTTTAAACTAAGTTACTTTTTGCCACTTTAACTCACTGATTAATTATTGTCAGATACTGTAATATGAAATTATTAGATACTAGAAGATAAATGGTTGCTTGAAAATCAAATTAAAATAAATGTTGTGGTTGTCGATGTTTAAGGGTTTTACTCTTAGTTGAAAGCGATCACTTAGATTTAATCAACCAACAATAATTTGGTTTAAATCGACTATTCAATCTATATACTAATAAAGGTGACTACTTTTCCTAGTCACCTTTTTTTAAGAACAATTAATCAATAATTAAAGACAATTTGTTCGCGTTTAATATTTATTTTATAAATAAGTACCTAAGCAGAATTAATTGTATATTCTGTATTCCCTTTTCCCTTTTCCCCTTACCCTTTACCCAATCTTAATTATCAAATTAATTTTGCACGAGTACTTAGTTGTTAAAGACGAGATAAGATACTGTTGCGATACTCCCCAGCATCTATTCCTTTATTATTAGATTCATTATTGCTCAGTTGGGAAATTGCTTTAATTCTATTTTCACTAGTGGGGTGAGTGCGTAAAAACTGTGGCGTACCACCTCCACTTTCCAGTTTAGCCAAAAAGTCAGCAAAAGCTTGAGCGGGATAGCCAGACTGTTGCAGAATCTCTAAGCCACTACTATCTGCTTCATATTCAAAAGAACGACTCTGAGGCAAATCCACTGCCAATTGATAGGCAGTTTGAGCTAACACGCTAGTTTCTACCCCTGCAACTGTCGCCATGCCTCTAGCTGCAACAGCTTGCTTTAAGCTTTCAATGCCATGTCTTTCGTTAATGTGAGCGATTTCATGTCCCACTACCGATGCTAGTTGGGCTCTATTTTCCGCAGTTTTTAACAATCCTGTAGTGACATAAACAAATCCCCCAGGGGTGGCAAAAGCATTCACTTCTTCACTATCCACCACTTGAAATACAAAAGGTATATCTCGGCTATCGCTATTATTCAATAATTCTTCCCCCAAATCCTCCACATAATCTTGGACTTGAGGATTGTTGTAAAGTCTATATTGACTTAGCACTTGTTTGTTAGTTTGCTTGCCAATTTCTATCTCTTGCTCGTCAGAAATTGTCGCTACTTGAATAAACTCTACAGCCCCTCTAAATACATCAAAAAAATCAATTCCTGCCAAGATAAATGCCGAAGCGGGCAAACTGTTTGCCACTACAATCAGACTAGCAAGGAATATTAGGCTTAACGTTCTTGCTCTTTTCAATTTCATAACTTCTTTAGTCTTCCTCTTCGTTAACAATTTTATATT
Source organism: Waterburya sp. (assembly GCF_058530065.1). Taxonomy (NCBI): domain Bacteria; kingdom Bacillati; phylum Cyanobacteriota; class Cyanophyceae; order Pleurocapsales; family Pleurocapsaceae; genus Waterburya; species Waterburya sp. Next base: position 14,321 of record NZ_JBZNBU010000299.1, read on the forward strand.
TAATTACTAAATACCTATTTCAACCCTTAGTCCTAACCTATTTAAAAAGATTGCCAGCAACAATTTTGACTAGAGTTTTAGGTTTAAGATATTTGTCAGTTATAGTTCGCATTTGTATTAATGATTTTAGATGAATAGAAAATATTTATATGCTTTGTTAATTTGCCTATCTTTAGTTGGCGTTTTGATACCTCAAATGGGGCAAGCTAAGTCAGAAGCGTGTAATTATCATCCAGAAGCCTATCAAGGCTTAGAAATGACTAAATTAGCCCAAGAATTAAACCAGACGGGTTTAATCGGCAGAATTCACGGCGCAGCAGCCGAGTCCCAAATGTTTATTATGTCGGTGCGAGAACCTAATAATTTTTTTAGCCATCGAGAATTTTCCCTAATCCCCCAAGATCCAGAAACTGTTGCAACTCTCCAGCAAACCAACCGTCACGATTTAGTCTGCGTTAGAGGTGAAATTATTGCCAACCCCAGTCCTCAAGCTCATATTACCGCTAGCTCTATTCAAGTATTAGAACCTTGGCAGCAGCCCGAAGGAATCGAACCCTATCAAAGACAAACAGATATCCCCCAAGAATTAAAAACTCAAACAAATTTCATCGGTAAAGTACACGCCATTGGCGAGGCTGGAAAAATTTTAGTTGTTGGATATCAAGACCGAGTAATCCCTGTATTTGTTTCCAACACGGAATATACTCAAGGATTGTATCGGGGAGATATTATTAAACTTAGTTACCAAATTCAGCAAAATCCCCGCCAACCAATTCATCTGCAATTAGACGATACTGTAGAAAAACCCGTGGAAGTTTTAGATGCGATCGCATCCTGGAATGGTAAACTCCGAACCTTAACGGGAAAACTGGTTAAATTTCCCCGCAGCCCCCAACTAAAATTTGATGTTTATGCTATGGAAGTAGATACCCAAAACATCAAACGCTATTTTACTGTGATTAACTTTGAAAATATGGCTGAATTTGACAAAATACGTCAAAAGCTAGCTAAAATTTGGGACGAAAACCAAACAACGGCGATCGCTGGTAGAAATATGCTAATTAACCCTGAAGTTACTATTGAAGCCAAAGGAATAGGTAATATTATCTCTACAGAGCAAGCCAATCCTCAACTACTTTTAGATAGTGCTGAAGATGTCAATAGTTTGATTTTACCCACTAATTAACTAATCGATCTTTGATCTGAAACATTACCGCTAATCTGTAAATAGATGAAAATAGCCCTTAATACTAAGAATTGTCTCAGTATCAAGGGCTGAAAAATATCGATATCTAAAATTAATTAAACAATTACATCAAACCGAATTGAGCTAGAACTCCGTGTCCCGTATTCATTTCAACGATGAGGGCGGTAACAAAACCGATCATTGCCAAACGACCATTCCAAATTTCAGCGTAATTGGTGAAGCCAAACTTACCTTCTTTCTTTTCCATGTTTTTAAATTATCCCGTAGTTGCAGAGAACTGCTAAAGTCAACTATTCTTAATGTAGTGTAACTTTTTTATACAAGCCGTTGCAATATACTTTAGCTGTAAGTTACACCAAAAAGTATTATCGTGTTTCCTTAAGCCTCAAACATTCAGACCTTCTTACTATAAAAAGCAATTTTAACCGCCCGTGATTAGCACCGAAACCTTAGACCTATTAGAATGGCATCGCGTATGTCAAAACCTATCTACTTTTGCAGCAACTAAGCTTGGTGTTGTCGCAGCACGTCATTTAAAATTGCCTACCAGCCAGCAAGAAAGCGAGAAACTTCTGGCTCAAACAAAAGAAATTTACAATCTAGAACAAGAACTAGATTCGGGATGGACTTTTAAGGGCATTCAAGACATTGGCGCGTCTTTAGAAAGAGTTGGCATTGGAGGTATTCTCCCTGCCAAAGAACTTTTGAATTTGGCGACGACTTTGGCAGGAGTCCGCTATTTACGTCGTTTAATTGATAATAAAAGTGAAGAATTACCTACTTTAGCCGAGTTAGTCGTCGATATTCGGACTTATCCCGAACTAGAAAAAGAAATACACCATTGCATAGACGATCGCGGTGAAATAACCGATCGCGCCAATCCCAAACTGGCAGGTATTCGTCATGAAGTGAAAAACTTGCGATCGCGGATTTATAAATCCCTTCAAATTACGATTCAGCGTAACCCAACCGCCATCCAAGAAGCTGTAATTACCCAGAGGGGCGATCGCTTTGTTTTGCCAGTCAAACCAGCCCAAAAGGAAACTATTAAGGGTATCGTTCACGATGTTTCGGCTACTGGCTCTACTTACTATATAGAACCCAATGCAGTAGTACAATTGGGCAATCAACTGCGTCAAAAAGAACGTCAAGAAAAACGAGAAGAAGAAATAATTCTCAAAGCTCTATCGGAAAAAGTAGCAGAAGTCCAAGAAGATTTAGAAAAAGTGTTGGCAGTGGCAACCATGCTAGATCTAGCTACTGCTAGGGCGCGCTATGGTTTGTGGTTGGAAGCAAACCCCCCTCGATTTATCAATCCAGCTAAAGCCGAAACTACTACCCTGCGACGCTTGCGCCATCCTTTGTTAGTTTGGCAGCAAAGACACGAAGAAGGTACGGAAGTAGTACCCATTGATGTTTTGGTGAAAGAAGAAACCAAAGTAGTAGCCATTACAGGACCTAATACGGGCGGGAAAACTGTTACCCTCAAAACAATGGGTTTGGCTGCATTAATGGCAAAGGCGGGAATGTTCGTTCCAGCTAAAGAACCAGTAGAGATACCTTGGTTTGACGTAGTACTAGCCGATATTGGAGACGAGCAATCATTACAGCAAAGTTTATCGACTTTTTCGGGTCATATACGTCGTATAGGTCGCATTATCGATGCTTTACACCATGAAGAAGTAAATCACTCTTTAGTCCTTTTAGATGAAGTAGGGGCTGGTACAGATCCCGCAGAAGGTAGTGCCTTGGCGATCGCAATTTTAAAATATCTAGCAGAAAATAGTTTGCTGACCATTGCCACTACTCATTATGGAGAATTAAAAGCTCTTAAGTATCAAGACAAGCGTTTTGAAAATGCTTCGGTAGAATTTGACGATAGTACCCTGCAACCTACCTATCGACTCCTCTGGGGCATTCCTGGGCGTTCTAATGCCCTGACGATCGCTCGACGTTTGGGACTAGAGGGAAATATTATTGATGAGGCTGAATCTTTGGTAGGTGTTGGTTCGTCAGAAGATGTCAATCAGGTAATTGCTGCCCTAGAAGAACAACGGCGAGAACAAGAAGCCAAAGCACAAGAAGCAGGTAAATTATTAGAACAAACCGAACGTTTTTATTCTGAGGTATCGAGCAAAGCTAAAGATCTGCAAGCTAGAGAACAAGAATTAAAAGCAGTTCAAGAAAAAGCCGTTACCCAAGCGATCGCCGATGCCAAAAAAGAAATCGCCCAAGCGATTCGTCAGTTGCAACAGGGAGAGCTTACTGCTCAAAAAGCCCAAAAAGCCACAGAAGCGATCGATCGCATTACTGCCAGAGAATTAGCCAAAACTCAAACCCCCAAACCAGCCAAACCCAGTTATAAACCCAAAGTAGGGGAAAGAGTGAGAATTCCTCGCCTCAATCAGACAGGAGAAGTATTGAATATAGACGAGGCGACAGAACAGTTAGTAGTGCGTTTTGGCATGATGAAAATAAATGTCGGTTTGGCAGAAATAGAATCTCTAGACGGACAAAAGGCAGAAGTCAAACCTACATCGGTAGCTAAAACCACCAAAAAAACTAGCCCTGCTAAATCTACAAAATCTAAGGTGATGGTGCGTACTTCCCAAAACACCCTAGATATTCGTGGCAGTCGGGTAAGTAATGCCGAAATAGAAATCGATAATGCCATCTCGCGGGCGATCGAATCGGGATTATTGTGGATTATTCACGGTAAAGGTACGGGAAGATTGCGTCAAGGAGTTCATGAATATCTCAAAAGTCATCCTCAAGTTAGTAAATTTGAATTAGCAGAGCAAAAAGAAGGTGGCGCAGGAGTAACCATCGTACATATTAAATAACTTATAACCTATAACCCATAACTCAATCGTGACAAGTTAAGAAACTTGCAGATTAGCTAACTACTACAGCAGTTTTCATCTAAGTCAGGTACAGAATAGATCGTTTTAAGGCGCAAAGGACATTCGTGTGTCCGCATGCAGGCAGGGGGCAGCCCTAAAGGACTAGTTGCGGCTAACTAAACGCCTTACTTTCGGACGAGGCAGAAGTTAGATGTACCTCAGTAAACTGAAAAACGCTGTATATGCTGATTTTTTACATTTGTGCCGACCAACTGGAACAAAATAACTAGTATAGTCGTCTTTCATTTCTGTAGAAATTTTAAATAATTTGCCAAAATCCGTTTTTGATTTCGTTGTAACGATCGCCATAGAAGGACTTTCAGATTTAATTTAGAATTGCTATAAAAGAGCTAATTCATTATACTTTGGACGTTC
>NZ_JBZNBU010000300.1:0-13617 GCF_058530065.1 Waterburya sp.
AATAAAACTGTTCCTAGCAAAAAAGATCCTCAAAAATGGAAACTAAGTATTATCGGTATTGCCTATACTGGGGAAATAAAAGAACAATTATCAGCCAATTTAATATCCTGAATTTAATTCACACCAGACATAAAGTGATTATTAACAGTTAATTATTATTGGCTGATAATTGTTCTTTTATTTCCCCAGTATAGGCAATACCGATAATACTTAGTTTCCATTTTTGAGGATCTTTTTTGCTAGGAACAGTTTTATTAAAACCAATTTCATATTCTTGGGGATATTCATCACAGAGAGAGATTTTAACTGGTTGATAGTCTTGAGATGGCTCAAATCTACGTAAAGGCAAAGCAATGAGATTAATTACATTTTGGGGTTTAATTTTATTCACCCAAGAAGAATAAGAACTAGTCACTATTTTTTCCTCTCCAAACTCGATCTTGAGAAAACCATCATTAAGATCGGATTTAATAAAAATAGCCATCAAGCTACCCTTTAATAAAAAGTTAAGCGAGTTTCCTTGATAAATAGTAAAGTTTCTTTCTTTAAAGACTGTATTTTGATATGTTGATAGTTTGGGAGTATCCTTAAAAAAATTTCCGATCTCAAAGCGATCAAAATATTTTAAACTTTCAAAGTTGTCCTTATAAATAGGCGAGCGATCGGGAATATAATCTAGTTTTTGTTTTGATTTAAGGGTTTTAATAATACCTAATTCATCCAAGCGATCGACAATCGCTTGGGAGACTATTTGTACTCCTTCTGGTCGAGTATAGTGGGCGTGATCTTTATCGTTATATAAAGACTTAACATAATCCAATCCTTTATCTTTACTTAATAGTTTGGTTAGATTGATTACAGGTAAGTTATACTGGTCAGCAATTTTTTCGTAGAGAGCGGATAAATGACAAGGATTATTATAATAATTTTCTAAATTAATGCCAAAAATTAAGATGACAATTAGGCAATTAGGATTAGATTTTCTAACTTTTCTAATAAAACCTTCGAGAGCTTTCCCTGTAAGTTCGAGAGAATATTGCTCCTCTTCAATAGCATGGCGATCGTTGACACAATATTCAAAAAATATTAAATTACTCTGGGCTGCTAGATCGTGTCGTTCTTGTTGAATCGTTCCATAAATATTGGGGACTCCGCCTAAAGAATAATAGTTTAAAGCAGTTTTTTGACCGATAGTTTCTTCAAGATAATTATCTAAATATTTGGCGTAACCTCTTCTCATAACGGAATTAGAACCACCAACAATAGAAATATTTAAAGTGGATTTTTTACGAATACCTAAAAACTTGCGGATCAACATTTAAGTTTTAATAAAATAATATAGAGTATACTTTAAAAGGTATATAGCATTTAGAATATATTAATAATACCTAATAATCAAACTAAAAATAATTCCGATTCATGCCGATTTTTGTCAAGATAGAGAAAGGAATCGTTGCCAAAAAGATCTTCGATCTATATGTTGCAGAACACAAAAATTATGTCCGCGAACTAATCCAAGAAGGACATCAAGCAAAAAGTGGCTATTGGAAAGAGTTGGGGGGAGGAATGTTGATTTTTCATGCGGATTCATTACAAGAAGCAACTGATATTGTCAATCGAGATCCTCTAGTTGTCAATAACTGTGTAACCTATGAGTTGCACGAATGGTGTGTTGTAGTTGAATAATACAAATAATATTTTACTCGCACTTGTCATGCTTCATAATCCTCTAAGTATCGCCCCCATGATGGATCGCACCGATCGCCATTACCGTTACTTTATGCGCAAAATTAGCCATCGTACTCTGTTATATACGGAAATGATTGTCAGTCAAGCGATTATTCATGGCGATCGCTCTAAATTATTAGATTTTTCTCCCGAAGAAAAACCGTTAGTTTTACAGATTGGAGGAGACAACCCCACAGAATTAGCTGAATGTGCCAAAATTGCCCAAAATTGGGGTTATGATGCTGTCAATTTGAATATTGGCTGTCCTAGTTCCAGAGTTCAAAGCGGTAACTTTGGTGCTTGTTTGATGACTCAACCAGAATTGGTAGCTGCTGCCGTAGAAGCAATGGTCAAAGCGGTCAATATTCCCGTAACGGTAAAGCATCGTATTGGAGTAGACAATTGCGATCACTATGAAGATATGGTTAATTTTGTCCGTATTGTCTCTGATGCTGGTTGTCAAAGTTTTACAGTTCACGCCCGTAAAGCTTGGTTGCAAGGTTTAAGCCCCAAAGAAAACCGCAATGTCCCCCCGCTACGTTATGAAGATGTTTATCGTCTTAAACAAGATTTCCCCCACCTATTTATTGAAATTAATGGCGGTATCGTCAATTTAGACCAAATAAATAATCATTTAAAATTAGTAGATGCAGTTATGATTGGTAGGGCTGCCTACGATCGCCCTTATCTTTTTGCCACGGTAGATCGAGATATTTATGAAGAAGATGTAATTCCCAAAACTCGCCACCAGATAGTAGAAGAGATGTTGCCCTATATCGAATATTGGACGAGTAAAGGCACGAAGCTAAATTCGATCAGCCGCCATATGCTACAGTTGTTTGCCGAACAGTCGGGAACAAAAGCTTGGAAACGTTACATCAGTCAAAATGCCTATCTTCCTGGGGCAAATGCTTTAACTATTAGTGCAGCTTTAGCACAAGTTAGTAATGCTAATGGTTGATGGTTGGTTATTATTCATTGGTGTTACACAAAATAACCTAATAATAGTAATTATATTAAATAGTAGCTACTTGTTGTTTCTCAGATTGATTTAACTCGAAAAGACTTAATTGTTTGTAGCCAAAATAAACAAAATCTCGAATAAATAAACGATTGACTGTTTTCAAAGTTTCTTCATCGTAATATTCTAAAAAATCTTGCTGTTCTTGTAAATTTCGTTCTAAATTTTTATCGGATACATTGGGTATTTCCAGTCCTTTTAAATCTAGTTGCTGATGTATCTTGGCAAGATCTAATTTTAAAGTTTCCCAACTGGCAATATAATCAAACTCATTCCACAAATCGTTTTCAATATAACTATATTGGTCTGCTGCTCCAATATATTTTCTCGCTATATCTAAACGAAATTTAGTTAAGATATAATCTAGAAATGCAACAAAACTTGGGAAGTCACCATCAGGATACATTTGATGAAATTCTTGAGCGGGAAAAGGATTTAAACCAGTATGCCGAGCAAAGGTAAATCTTAAGTTACTAATCAAATTTTGATTGACACTATTTCTGGGAGACTGATAATAATTTTGCCAAATATTTATTAAGCGATGATAGGGATTTCTGACTGCAACAATTTTAAAATATTCTTTGGGTTCTTTCCCCAGTCGAGTCAACAAAGGCAGAGATTCGGCAAATCTGGAATATCGATTATTAATATGCTTCGATTCGTTTTTTCCTTCAGAGTCTACCACATAAGGCTCAATTAGTTGAGTTAGGGCATCGCATCCTACTCCTGGAATCTCAATTAAGATAACTTTTTTTGGCTCGGAGACTATCATTTTAGGTAATGTCATTGGAATGATACTAGTCTATTTTCCGTTACAAAACATTAGTGTGACTAAGATCCCAGACAGCTTTTATAGTTGTTTCCCAAGATTAATTTTGAGTTAAAAAATAGTGAGATCGCTGGCTGCTAAGTAGACATCCTTCCAAGAAGGCGAGCGATAATCTCGATTTATACTGCGATCGACATAGCTTACTACAGAAGGCAATTCAAAACTGTGCGTTTCTCCTGTTAAAAATCCTTTTAATTTAGTTTCCCAATCTTGAGGATAGTCTCTAATAATCGGATGTTTAATTACTAAAGACTGATATTCTCCCTCATCGGGGTCGATAATTACATCTAGGCTGATAATACCTAACGATCGCACAAAAACCCCCGTAGCAGCGATCGTAAAATCGCCGTTCGCCCGACTTTGTTTGAGTACGACGACAAAATGACCCCCTTCAGGAATTTTATAAACCAACTTACTCGTATCTTTGACTGGTTTAACTTCCAAATTATAGCCTTGAGTTAGTCCTTCCTCTAAAGTGATATCTTCATATTCTTGGTCTGGATGGGGTAAATAAATTGTAAACTGATGCAGATCGAGCCAGGGATTGCCTACAGTTTCGTTAGTTTCTCCCTTCCAAGCATTATATTGTCCCCGCATCTCTTGACCTACATAGCTATGGCTATTGCAGATATGAATTAATGCCATATTGAGAACACACTGCTCGAATTTACTAAATGTGCCTAAAACTTGCATATTTATTACTTATTACTTGCTGTTTTAATCCTCATCTAAAGCGGGAAACGACTCTTCAATCTCCCAGAGAATACTTTTGTTAGCGATAAACCAACTGCGGGTTTCTGGAGTTAATCGCTCCCAAACTAAGTCAATGTCCACATGAGGAGATTCAAACTGATATTCTCTACCAAGCGATCGCAAATTAATTGCCACATCTCTAGGAATACCAAAATTTAGCCAGTCAACCCCAACAACTTTCCCAGACACTCCACCACTAGGATCGTAGATTAGTTGTGCTACCCGAACTAAATCGGCAAAATGAGTTTGCCTTAATCCTGTTATCTGGAGAATTTCCTGAATACGTTTTTTATTTTGTTGCATATTCATGGGTTGCCCTCTATCTTTTATCCTGAGAATGACTAATTAACTGCCTGATAATTTTTAACTCGTTTCCCCGTACCAACTCCTAGAATTTTGGCTAGCCAAGGTGGGGGAGAAGTTGCGATCGTTTTTTGTAAATCTGCTAAAATTTCTCTTGCTGAACCACCTTGAGATATTTTCATCGGATAAATATAAGCCTGAATAACTTTTGCTGCAGCAGGTCCACCGATAGACATAATATAGAGTATGGGACAATCTCTAATTAAATTCACGCGATAAGTGTTCTTTTCTTCGGCGAGATCGGCTTCAATTGCCGAACGAACATCAATCAATTTAATCTCATCTGCTGATAATTGATAAATTAAATAACGGTGGCAAGAACCAAAATGTCCATCTAATTGCTCTCCTGTATTAGAAGCGACAGCAATTCTAATGGAGTTGGGCATATCTCCTTCTTGATATGGTTCGATGGGTAATTCTTGCTCGCAGAAACCCGTTTCTCCCCACAAGATTCTTACTGCTTCTTTATAGGCTTCTATGTCGCTATTATCGGCATCTTCGCCTTCCCATTCACTATCAACTTCATAAATGTTGCCAAAAGCTCTTTTTAGTTGAGTGACGGTTAGTTTATTAAGAGATTCTTCGGTAATTTCTCCATCATCTAGGTTGTCTTGCAAAGCAGCAATTAAATCTCTTACAGATATATCTGGTAATACTTTGGCTGCTAGGGCAATTCTGAGGGCTACCTCGTTAGAAATAGGTTGACTCGTCATGATTTTTGTTGTGTGTTCTTGGTTTTTTGTCCTCTGACCTAATGACCGACGATATGCAAAGCGGTATTCTTTATCGGAACAATGACTAACTAATATCAGACTGCTTTAAAAATCAAGTATTTGAAGCGTTTGTATTAAGATAATTAAAGATGTACTCAAAATCCTAAACTCTTAATTAGAGAGTATTGTGGGGTATAACTCGGATCGGGGTACAAGTATTTTTGGGGCTGAGTGCGGATATATTTGAGTAGTCTTTTGACTTTAAGCTTTGAGGAGATTTTTGAGCAACAGAGTAGCTAGTTTATTAAATAATTATGAATAATTATCGCACTAAAAGTGATGACTTGGGTGACAAATTAAGAAAAAAGAGTTTTGGTCAAATACTATACATAGCCTTAGGTTTGCTTAAACACATAAAATATGGATTTAAAGATTGAGCACGATCTATGGATGATCCTAGATTCAAGATTAAGTAGCCCAAGATCGTAACTTTACTCTTTACTCAAAAGCAGTTGACCAATGAAATTATAATGTTCTAGCTTGTCACCAATGGAGCGATACCTTCGGCTAGCTTCGCAATCGCCCAATCTTCCTGGGTGTGAATTACTAACACTGGTAGGGATTTTTCCTTCGCAATGTTCTCGTCAACAGAAGAATTATCATTTTTGGTAGCATCCAATTTCAAACCAAGATAAGTCAAACCAGCACAGGTTTTTTCCCGCACAATAGTCGAATTTTCGCCAACTCCTGCGGTAAAAACTAAAACATCCAATCCGTTAAGGCTGGCTACCATTGCACCAATAGACTTTTGTAAATAATGAATATAGACATCAAAAGCTAATTTTGCCTGACTATTCCCCTCACCTATTGCCGTTAAAATACTCCGTAAATCGGCAGATATACCAGATAATCCTTTCAATCCTGATTCTTTATTGAGTATTTTGTTGATTTCTTCGACGCTCAAATCATATTCTTGCATCATGTAAATGAGAATTTGAGGATCGATTGACCCGCAGCGAGTCCCCATCATTAAACCTTCTAAGGGAGAAAAGCCCATTGTAGTATCGATACAAACACCATTTTTAATCGCAGCCAGAGAACAACCATTTCCCAGGTGGCAGGTAACTATTTTGAGAGATTCTAAGGGTTTTTGTAAAATTTGAGCGGTACGATTGGCACAATATTGATGGGAAATACCGTGAAAACCATAGCGTTGGATACCTTTTTTGTACCACTCATAAGCTAAAGGATAGACTTTTGCTGCTTCAGGAAGAGTACTATGAAAAGCCGTATCGAACACTGCTACTTGCTTTACTTCAGGCAATAATTTTTCGATAGTTTCAATCCCTTCTAAATGGGCTGGATTGTGATTGGGTGCTAGGGGAACAAAATCAGCGATCGCACCTTTGACATCAGCATCAATAACAATAGCCTGACTATATTTTGCCCCTCCATGTACCACTCGATGACCCACTACATCGATTTCATTAAGACTTTCTAAAACTTTAGTTTCTCCCGTTACTAAAGTATCTAATAAAGTTTTTAATGCTGTATCTTTCGCTATTACTTCTACTTTTTGTTTGATTCCCTGACTTTTGACTATTAAGATGCCTTTACCTGGAGATTTCGTCCAATCTAAATGAGCTTCCCATAATGGTTCGGGAGGAGTATTGGGAAGGGGTTGGGCTAAATTATAAAGACAACTTTTTTGACTGCTAGAACCTGCGTTGAGAACTAAAATATACATTTATTTTTGCTCGGTAAAATAATCGTCACGCTTATTTTATAAAAGAAAAGATTTATCAGTTGTTAGTTATTACTCAACTCATCATCTGTGGAGATAGTTTTTAGCTTTAGAGCGATCGCCAAAATAATTTCTCACGATTGAGATTACAGTTGTATTTTAAATTACTTGGAATTTTACTCCACCTTCGGGACTAAAAGTAAAACCACGACGGTTGGACTTCGGTAAGCGATCGCTGATTAACTCTAGATTTGATTGAGAAATAATTGTAGCCAAGACTAATTTCATTTCAAATAAAAACACCAAGCTAAAGAACTAGCAGTGGTTTCGTGTCCTGCAAACAACATGGTTAGTAATTCATCTTGAATTTCGCGATCGCTCATCGATTGACCGTCTTCATCTTTAGCAGTCAATAACAGACTGAGAATATCATCTCCCAGACTATCGGGATTTTGGCGAGCGACCCCGCGCCGCCGATATGCGGAGCGGTATCCTTTAGGACAGGCGCAAGGGAACGCACGAGCTTGGCGACGGCGATCGCATTCTGCTTGAAGAATCTGGCGTACCAAATTGATCTAGTAAGGCTTCTACCATACCGAAGATTGGGGGAAATTTAGAACCTGGAGGTAGTTGGGATTTGGTTTTTGGCAGAGTTTTAATAGTCATAATGGCGATCGCTTATAGAGAAAAACACTTAACCATTATAAAAATTATCGAGATAATCTAGTTTTAGTTAGCGATTTTCCAAAAAATCTTGAACGATCAATTTATCGATCCAGGTACTGAATACCACAGTTAAAGGTAAAGCTAAAACTAAACCTGGGATACCTAAAAAAGTAGCAAAGAAAATCTGAGCAATTAGAGTGGCAGCAGGTAAAAGATTTACTTGTTGTTTCATTACTAAAGGTGATAGCCAATAAGATTCAATCTGCTGAATAATAAAGTAGCCTATACCAATGGGTAATATTTTGTCTGGGCTATCAATTAAAGCTACAGAAATAGGAAAAATTAGAGAAATCATCGGACCAACATTGGGAATAAAATTAAATATGCCTGCCAAGATTCCATTACTAAAAGCAAAAGGTATACCCAAAATAACTAAAATCAATCCACAACCTACAGCAACAAAAGCAGAGTTTACACACATACCTTTGATCCAAGCAATAAGTTTTTCTTGATTGGTAGCCAGAATAAGATCGATTGTTTCTCTTTTACTTTTGGGTATCAATTTTAGAGCTAAATTTCTGTAGGCTTGAGGATTGCCATGTAGCATCAAACTTAAAACTATCAGCAATAAACTCTGTAGGGCGAAACTGCCAGAAAAAGAGAATAAGTTCAAAAAGTTCTCAAACAATTTTGGCGTTGCTCTAGCTATTCCCCCATAAATATCCTCAATAGTTGGTAGAGAATCAACTTGAGAGATAGGCAACCAGTCTGGAGGATTGGCTAAAATCTCGGCAATTTTACGATTGGCTCTTGGTATCAGACTAATTAACTCTTGAAATTGACTAATAAAGGTAGGCAGAATAAATACTAGAAGTAGGGCGATCGCAATGACTACCGTTAATAAATTAATCGCCCCTGCTTGGTTGCGCTTTAAGTGAAACTTATATTGCCAAAATTCAGTTAAAGCATTAAGTATTGTTGCTGAAATAATTGCACCAAATATCAATAACAATATTAGTCTAAATTGCCATAGAACTACGCAAGATAAAAGGAGAATAATTATCCCAAGATTACTCATAAGAACTTAGATAAGGCTATTGTTTCAACTGAGTTATTAGTTATTATTTATAGTTATTAGTTTGAGCTTAAAGGTGATAGATTATAGGGTCAACAAGGTGATAAAATCTTATAAATAGTGACATTGAGGGTTTAATCTTGGCGGAAAACCGCTCAATTTAGATAGACAATCATGAATTTTCTCTAAATTATCTCAGGTATTAAACAGCATTGAAATAGTAATATTACCTAACAATTTGTCCTAAAATAATTTCAATTTCCTTCAAGCTATCAGTTTCTAGCGGAGATTGCGGTTATGCTTGGTAGTAAATATGTATGTTTTGACTAAGTTTGAGGGATATAAATAACTTCAACTCGCCGAATTGACTTGTAGTTAATATCTTATTTGAGCCAAGATCGGCTATAAACCATATATTTATCAAATCATTGTTGCGATCGATATTTTACGCTCGTGGCGATCGCACCGCTTGACCAACCAAAAAATTATAACTAGTGCTATAAAGTTAGCAGAAATCTAAAAGATCAATTTAATTCATACATTACTATTACTAATTGATGTTACGCACTGATTATTCCGTTAAGGCTGGTAAAAGGCGCATTCCGCGCCTGAAGGCAAGGATTAAAGGGTTTATGAATCTTTTTTCTAAGTACCGTTTTTCAACTATTGACTTCTCGTTGTTTTGCGTCAATCAGTTACTAAAAGTGAAATAAATAGGCATAATAATTTATAGGACTCGATATCAAAACTTTACCTTTAGCCTCTAGCCCCTAGTTAAACCATTTTTTATTTAATTACACTTACCGACTCAAATTAATTTCCTAGCTTAAATAAAATCGATGTTCATTTCAATATCGAGTCATCAAAAAACCTAAAATAATCGCGATCGTGTTTTTAAGTTTAAATCAAATACTTAATTTAGAGAAGAGAGTCTTGTCAGTAAAAACTAATACTTTTAGCTTAATTCAAAAAACTATTCATAACTCTTTGACATTTCTTTGCTTACTATTTTTAATTAGCTGTAGCAATACAACAAAGGGAGTAAAAAATGCTACTGGAGGTGCAGATAGTGCGACCATGGAGAGTAATTTTGACCTTCAAAATAATTTAACTAAGAGTTTTACTTTCCAACGAGAAGATGGTACGACAAATTTTTATATTAGACCCAGATCTAATGGAGTTAAATTAGAACGCGGACAAGGAGGTACTATAGTAAATTTACTTATAGATTTTAGAAAAGAACTAAGTATAGAAACCCCTGCTGGTTTAATATTGGGTCATATTTTAAGTCACGATAATTACTGGAAAATAGAAGACGGAGAAGAAACCAAAATCTTATATCTTTTGCGTCAAGAAACTGATGGCAACTATATATTAGAGTCGGGTGATAATCGCGAACTATATCGAATTAAGCAACAAGATTATGGATTAGAAATCCTAACTCCACAACAAGAATCTATCTATAAAGTAACAAGCGAAAATAATAAAAATATTTTACAAAACGCTAGTGGCAAAATCATCTTAATGACAGATGCAGATTATCCTTTATTAGCAATGGCTTGCTATGGGTTTGAGATTCTTGATAGAAATCAGCAATCAGGATTGTCTTATGCCATTATTTTGAGTGGGAAATCAAATATATAACGCCGAAATCTTGGATTTCGGCGCGAGTTTCTTAATGTAAGTAGCAAAATATTAACTAAACAGATAAGTCAACCAAAATTTGTCCGTCTTCAACTTTGGTGGGAAATACTGTCAAAGTTTTTTCAGAAGATATTTTACCCAAGACATTACCCACTACAGGAGGAAAGGGACACCATTTTTGGACGCTACCCGTTTCAAGATCGAATTCGCTGCGATGCCAGGGACATACTAACCCACCATTAGGGGTAATTTTACCTTTTTTGAGAGAAAGTTTTAAATGAGGGCAAACGCTATCTACAGCATGAATTTTACCCGATTCGTTGAGTAATAAGAGAGAACGCTCGGCTAATTTAACAACTTGTCTCGTACCAGGAGCGAGATCTTCTACCGCCAATGCAGTTGTCCAAGTCATGTTAGTTTTATCCTCGATTTTAAAAAGTTTTAAATTTAAGTTTGATGCAGACTCTCCAGATATTATTCAACAATTTGTAACGGGAACAACATTTTGCCTTAACAATTATCAATAAAAGTCTAGATTCGACAAGTTTGATTAAAGTAAAGTACTCTATTGAGAATTATTCAGAAAATATCTTGGTAAGGATCGGGCATCATCTATGAAACGGATTTTTATGACTGGCGCGAGTGGTTGTATTGGTCACTATATGACGGAAGCACTGATTCAAAACACCAATCACGAGTTGTATTTGTTAGTCAGAAATCCTGATAAGTTGCAATTTGATTATCGATCGCGAGCGGGAATTCATATTCTACAGGGGGATATGTCTCGAATCGAAGAATATAGCGACTTGTTGCTCAAAGAGATTAACATTGCCATTCTTGCCGCTACCGCCTGGGGAGGACAAGGAGAAACTTACGATATTAACGTGGTTAAAACCCTAGGTTTGATTAATTTACTCAATCCTAAAATCTGCGAGCGTGTAATTTATTTCTCTACTGCCAGTATTTTAAATCGTAACAATCAACTACTCCTACCTGCCAGTCAATTCGGTCACGATTATATCCGTACCAAGTATCAATGCTTTGCTCAGTTGGGGAAAACAGCGATCGCCGATAAAATAATTACTGTATTTCCGACTTTAGTTTTTGGTGGAGATCGTCATAAGCCCTATTCCCATTTAAGCTCTGGTATTACTGACGTAACTAAATGGATTGGTTTAATTCGCTGGTTTAAAGTTGATGGCAGTTTTCATTTTATCCATGCAGAAGATATTGCCAGAATTATCAAATATTTAGTCGAAAATCCCGATTTTTCTCCTCCTCAAGCAGAATCCCCCATGGGCGTAGCTTGTCTGGTTTTGGGCAATCCTGCTATTACGGTCGATCGCGCGATCGTGGAAATTAGCCAGTATTTTAATCAACGAGTTTATCTTCGTTTTCCTCTCTATATTTGGCTGGCAAATATTTTTATCGAAATCTTTCGCATTCAAATGGACTCTTGGAGTCGTTTCTCTCTAGACTACCGCCATTTCACCTATACTAACCCCGTTACCCCTGCTAGCTTTGGTTTAGAGAATTATTGTTCTACCGTTGCCGAATTGATGAAAGTTTCGGGACTTTGAAGCTAAATAACTTAAATTAATCAGACTTCTCTAAAATTTCTAAGACTGCTTTGGGAGTCAGCTTGTTTTTAAACCAAATTAAATAGTTGGGCAACTCGGTAAAGTTAACCCCTGCTTTGTCTAGATTGAGTCTTTCCGAGACAGCTAAAATTAAATTGTCTGTATCTCCATTACGGACTTGATAAAATTTCTTTTGCAAATATTGAGGTCGCCAATAACCGATTATTTCCAGCAAGAATTCTCTGCCATCGGGATGCACCAAACGAAAGTCGGGAATCATCACGCTACCAGGAAGGGGGATTAAATCTACTTCTCTTTCCAATCGCCATTCAGTTTTTGCCTTGACCCAACTTTTGGCAAAAGAGGCTTCTAACATAGAGTCGTAGGGCTTGCCTGGAGGATAGTGGGAAACCAAGTCACAGCGATCGCTAGTCAGAGTAAATTTACCTGTTTTGACATTGCCCGAATATCGATCGCGTTGTTGTAGTTTGGCTTGCAAACTCCATTTAGTGACGTGGAGGAGGGCGGGAATCATTTTAGCTAGGGCTAGACCATAACGGGTGCTAGCTTTAAAGAGACTGGCAGGTCCATCCATAGTTAGGGTAAAACCAGTGTCCGCATCTCCTTCTATATATGCCATTAATTGAAATAGTTTGATATAGCGAAAAAGCAATTTATATTCCCCAGGATCGTTGCGGTGGGCGTTAATTACGACGTTAGTGGCGCGATAAAAAATACCTTGTACTTGGGCAAGGTTGTAACGATGCAATAAAGATTCCGCCAGAGGCGCATCAAATTCCGTCAAGATACGGTTTTCCTGCAAGTCTGCATATAGTCCTGCTTCGATTTCCTCACGAGATACAGGGCGTTTTAGTTCGTCAGCCAGAGTATGAGCGATTGCTTCAATAGTAGTACTTCTTTGACTGGGGATGGGGATAGTTTTAGCTGCTTCGGCAAATACCCGCTGTCTGAGAAGAGGAGGCTCTAAGGGGCTGATAATTTCAAAAGTAGCAAAGGTATTGTGCAAGATATGAGCCAAGCCTCTTTTGACTCGATAATCGGGGCTATCCCCCTCTAAATCTAAGAGTTGCTGGTTCAAATCTTTTTGAGTTTTACCCACACAATCTTGAAAACGCTGGATAATTTCTCTGGCGATCGCTAGATTGTAGTTATCGATTTCTAACTTTTTTGGTATTATTGTTTCGCCATTGCGCTTATATATAAGTAGTTCGCTTTTTAACATTACTAGTTGTATCTATAATTCAGAACAATGTATCAGACCCTAGAATGTCGTCCAGATAGCTATCGAGAATGGTACGAGCAAGGTAACCAATTACGGGCAGAAGGCTATTATCAAGAGGCTTTAGTCAGTTACGAGCGTGCTATTGATTATAAACCCCGCGATTATTGGTCTTGGTATCGTAAAGGAGCAGTACTAGAAGCATTGGGAGACTACGAAGCAGCAATTTATAGCTATACTCAAGCCAATCAAATTCAACCC
>NZ_JBZNBU010000301.1:0-22621 GCF_058530065.1 Waterburya sp.
ATAGCCTGATGGCACAGCAGGAACAAATACATTGCGCTCAATTTCCTGGTTCGATGGTGGGTCAAATCTTTGCCGATCAGACGGAAGTAACGATCAGACATCATGCTTTAGAGGCTAGTTGCTTTGTGGTTAATTCCACTGGCTGGCTGAGTCCCGAACAAGTGACGCAAATTTGTCCCAATGAAGGCTTACAAAGAGTTCTGACTGGTGGTTGCTACACTACCATTATTTCTCCTGAAGGCGTACCCCTATGCGAACCTATTACAGAAGGAGAAGGAATGGCGATCGCCGAGCTTGATTTTTCTCTCATTACCAAACGCAAACGAATGATGGATTCTGTCGGACATTATTCCCGCCCCGATCTGCTGCAACTGAAAGTCAATCGAGATTCTTATACCGTCTGGCAACAAACTAATTCTCACAATAATAATTCTACTCCGTCGATTGAGACTGCCGATAAGCGATCGATAAATTCAACTAACGAAGAAATATCAAATGATTCTAGTCCGACTTTACCATTAATAAATCAATGGACAAACGAAAATTAATTACTCAATTACAGTCTCAGGGTTTAAAACTGCTCGATCGCGACACGGGAAGAAAAGGCGGGGCAGGACCCTCAGATCATAAAGCAGTCACAATAGATGGAACAACGGTGATGATTCCCGTTCATACCAGTATTGCAGCCGAATCACCATACACCGTAGAGACAAATCCTGGTATGTGTTTGCAGAAGAACAATCGCTCTATTGCAACCATAGAATTCCCCGATCAACCCAAATTTTATAATCTCAAAACCGCTGACGGAATTCCCTACAGTCAGATTGCTCTATTACACAGTCATAACGTTTTGGCGACCACAGTATTACAAACTTGCATTCGCTATAGCAACCGCAATACAGCTTGTCAATTTTGCGCGATCGAACAATCTTTAGCAGCAGGAAAAACCATTCCCCAAAAAACTCCCGCACAGTTAGCAGAAGTCGCCGAAGCAGCAGTTAAACTGGATGGTATCGAACAATTAGTAATGACTACAGGTACACCCAACACCACAGATCGAGGTGCAGCCTATTTGATTGAATGCGCCAAAGCAGTAAAAGCCAGGGTTAATTTACCAATTCAGGCTCAATGCGAACCCCCCGATGATTTTGCTTGGTTTGACAAGATGAAAGAGGCTGGAATAGATACCCTGGGAATGCACATTGAGGTAATCGAACCCAAGGTACGCGATCGCATTATGCCAGGGAAAGCCAAAGTATCTTTAGATTATTACTTTCAGGCATTTGAGGCAGCAGTCAAAATCTTTGGCTGGGGTCAAGTAAGTACCTATATTTTGGCAGGTTTGGGGGATAGTTTAGAGATGATTATAGCGACTTGCGATCGCCTGATTAAACTGGGAGTTTATCCCTTTGTCGTCCCTTTTGTTCCCATCACGGGTACGCCTTTAGCAAACCATCAACCCCCTAGTAGTGAATTTATGTATTCCATTTACGAACGGGTAGGAACAATGCTAAATCAAGCTGGTATGTTTTCCCAGGATATTAAGGCTGGCTGTGCCAAATGTGGTGCTTGTTCGGCATTATCTACTTTTGAAAATATTAATCCTTAACAACTAACAACTAACAACTAACAACTAACAAGTGACTAACTATCAATTTAAACTAGCCACATCCCCAGCAGAGATAGAAGCCTATTTTTTATTAAGACAGCAAATTTTCTGTCAGGAACAAGGAATTTTCAAAAATAGCGATCGCGATGAATACGACTCAATTGCTTATCCTATTGTTGCAATTAATTACGACTCTAAAGTTGTGGGAGTTGTCAGGATCTACGAACCCGAACCTGGACTTTGGTATGGGGGTAGGCTGGGAACACATCCAGATTATCGACGAGGTTGGAAAATTGGCAAAGGATTAATTAATAAGGCAGTAACTACTGCCAATACTTGGGGATGCGATCGCTTTTTAGCTACGGTTCAATTACCCAACGTGCGCTTTTTTCAAAGATTACATTGGAATTCAGTTGAGGAAATTAATATTTGCGATCGACCCCATCATTTAATGGAAGCTGATTTGGACTTTTATCCCCCTACAAATCAAAGTCGTCCCAGCTTACCCATGCAGCTACAGCAATTATCGGCATCTTACAGCCGTTTTCAGTTGAATAGCTCTCTTGGAAAATTTACGAGTTCGTAGTTTTTAGTTTTTAGTTTTTAGTTCTTAGTTCTTAGAGAGTGTTCGTAAACTAATGTAAAACCATTTATTTACACGAATTGCAGATGTTTTTAGCACCAGCAGGAAATATAAATAGCCTTAAACTCCTAGATATGAGGCTTGCAGTACTCTTAATAATCATTTACGAACACTCTCTTAAAGTTTAATTATGTGGTCTACCCATGTGAAAAGCGCAGTAAAATGATAATTTAGAATATGAGCGATCGCCCGACTATCAACCTAGAACAATTAGCAGCAAAACTAAAACAGTCTTTAGGTATCATTCAAAAACAAGATATCCAACTTGCCAGCCAAATTTTAGGTTTACATAGGGATAGCAAAATCCAGGTTGGTGATGATTGTGCTGCTATTGCCGATGGTGATGGTTATCTTCTGTTGGCATCAGAAGGGATGTGGCACGTCTTAGTAGAATCAGATCCTTGGTTTGCTGGTTGGTGTGCGGTGATGGTAAATGTCAGCGATATTGCAGCTATGGGGGGAGTTGCGATCGCAATTGTGGATACAATTTGGACGGAAGATAATGCCAAGGCTATTCCCCTAATGGAAGGAATAAAAGCTGCCTCTCTTGCTTTTAATCTGCCTATTGTCGGCGGACATACTAATTTCCATAGTGCCTATAATGCTCTAAGCGTAGCTATTTTAGGACGAGCAAAAAAGTTAATTAGTAGTTTTGCAGCCCAACCTGGAGATTTATTAGTCGCCTCTATAGATATGTCGGGGAAAATGCACCCCAAGTTTCCTTTTTGGAATGCTGCTACCAAATCTTTGCCAGCTAAATTACAAAGTAATTTGAATATTTTGCCTCATTTAGCAGAGCATAATTTGTGTAATGCGGGTAAAGATATTAGTATGGGCGGAATTATTGGCACTCTTTTGATGTTAATTGAAGCTTCTCAATGCGGTGCAGTTTTGAATTTAGATAGTATTGTGCAGCCAAAAAATGTCAGTTTAGAAACTTGGTTATTGTGCTTTCCTAGTTATGGGTTTTTGCTATCGGTTGCGCCCGAACATTTAGCTAAAGTTCAACAGCAATTTAATAATAATCATATTTCTTGTACTGTAGTTGGCGAAATAAAAGAGGGTTCTCAATTGATCTTAAAATCAGATCGACAATCTCATTTATTTTGGAATTTCAAGAGCGATCGATTTATTTTGAATTAGAAGAGTATTATTTTAACGCATATTCTAGATGAAAAGATTTCCCTTTTTCTATTTTATCACTTCCATTATCTCTGTATTATTAGTTTTTACTACAATTACACTTGCTCAAATAACCAATCCTATTCCCGAACCGATTAAAAAGTCAGAACTTACTGTCAGTTTAGAAGAAATTGTTCAAATTCCCAATAGTGGCACCGATATACAAAAGGCAGCTCGTTTGAACCTACTCACCCATGCAAAAGATGGTAGCGGACGATTATTTGTTAACGATATGCGTGGGAAATTGTATGTCATTGTTAATAACACTGCTACTGTTTATATGAATCTGAAACAATTAATTTGTGCAGATTTTACTTATGAAAGTGTTCAACAGGGCTTTGCTTACTTTACTTTTCATCCAGAATTTGCTCAAAATGGAATTTTTTATACTGTAACTAGCGAACTTAAAGATAGTGGTATTCCTGACTTTCCAGTGACTAAAACCATTTTTGACAGTGACAAAAACATTATTGAAAGTTCCCATCACGATGTAATTCGGGAGTGGAAAGCAACAGAGCCTTCGAGCAATACTTTTGCAGGAACATCCCGTGAAATTTTGCGGATTGAAGAACCTTACCCAGATCATAATGTGGGACAATTAGGCTTTAATCCCAACGCTAAACCAGGAGATGCTGATTACGGCTTACTCTACATTGCTGTAGCTGATGGTGGTAGTGACGGCTTTCCTGTTAGCGACACCGATCCTTTGGATAGTGGGCAGGATTTGGGAACACCATTGGGTAAAATACTCCGAATCGATCCTTTGGGCAAAAATAGTGCCAATGGTCAATATGGCATTCCCGATGATAACCCCTTGGTTGCGGATAGTAACCCTTTGGCTCTAGCTGAAATCTGGGCTTATGGATTGCGTAATCCTCATCGTTTTTCCTGGGACACAGGAGGGGAAGGTAAAATGCTAATTGCCGATACTGGGCAAAATTTTATTGAAGAAGTCAATCTGGGTATCAAAGGGGCTAATTATGGATGGGGCAATCGAGAAGGGACTTGGGTAATCGAAGAAGACAATGAAAATGTTTTGTTCCCATTACCTCAAGATGATAATAGATATAATTATACTTATCCTGTTGCTCAATACGACCACGACATACCGCCTGAAACAGATTATTTTGCCGTTGCCATTACTGGTGGTTATGTTTATCGCGGTAAGGCAATTCCCGAATTAATTGGTCAATATATTTTTGCGGATTTTGGCAGTGATGCAAGATTTTTTCATGTCCCCGTAGATGAACTTGTCAACGGCAAACAAGCAGAAGTAAAAGAACTCAGACTTTTTGATGGAGAGGGTGAAACTTCTGTTCTAGAAATTATTGGTAAAGATAGATCCGATGTACGATTTGGCGTAGACCAAGCAGGAGAAATATATGTCACATCCAAGCAAGATGGTAAAGTGAGAAAACTTGTTTCTGCTGCGAAAAATCGATCTTGATTTGCTGCGTATTTTCCGAATAAAGTAAGTATATTAAAGATGGAGTTGTACAGATCGAACATATCTATTGAGCGATATTTCTTTAACATCCCAAAAGATCGACGAGCTTATTTCTACCCAAGTCCTCGATCAAATTTATTTTCATGCCCGTCAAAGTTATCCTAATGAATGCTGCGGATTGATTATGAAACGAGGAATCAGACCCTGCAAAAATATTCTCGATCGCTTACACCAAGAAGATCCAGTTCGATATCCTCGAAATGCCCGACAAGGGTTTGTCTTTTCTTCGCAAGATTCTCTCTTTCTCAGCCAAAATATCGCTTCTGAAAATCCCGTGACTGTAATTTATCATTCCCATCCGAATGTGGGAGCGTATTTTAGCAATGAAGATCAAAATAATGCTCTGTATGAAGGAAGACCACTTTATCCAGTAGCTCATTTAGTCATCGATATTCAAAAAGATGTAATAGTCTGTTCTAAACTGTTTCAGTTTATTGATTTCAGCTATCAAGAAATCGCTGTACTGCCTGGAATGGAAATCTAGAACTTTTAGGCAGAGTTAAAACTATTAATTGCTTTGACCAATCTTGACTTCACTTTGTTTGGTATAACCTATGATATTTATATTACTGGTACTTGAGTAGAGCAAATTCTTTCAACTACTTTCACTTCTTTATTAGTAACTTCAATGAAAAAGAGAACGCTGGGAAACTCCGAAGTTCAAATCACCCCAATTCTCATGGGAACATGGCAAGCTGGGAAAAAAATGTGGGCAGGAATTGATGACAATGAAAGTATTCGAGCAATTCGGGCTGCTGTTGATGCTGGAATCACTACTATTGATACGGCAGAAGTTTATGGCGAAGGACATTCAGAGAGAATTGTCGCCCAGGCTGTGTCTGATATCCGCGATCGTGTAGAATATGCTTCTAAAGTATTTGCCAATCACCTTAAATACGAGCAAGTAATTGAAGCTTGCGATCGCTCTTTAAAAAATCTCCAAACAGACTATCTCGATCTCTATCAAATTCATTGGCCTTCTGGTTCATTTGGTAACGAACTAGTACCAATAGAAGAAACAATGAGTGCTTTGAATAAACTCAAAGAGGATGGCAAAATCAGAGCGATTGGGGTTTCTAATTTCAACCGCCAACAGTTAGAAGAAGCATCGAACTTTGGCAGAATTGACAGTTTACAACCGCCTTATTCTTTGTTCTGGCGCAAGATCGAACGGGATGCTGTACCTTATTGTATAGAGCATAATATTTCTGTTTTGGCTTATTCTTCCTTAGCTCAAGGATTGCTAACGGGTAAATTTCGCCCAGGTCATCAATTTAAAGAAGGAGATCATCGTAGTGCTAACGTTCTATTTCAAGGAGAAAACTTCAAACGCGCTCAACAAGCTTTAGAGCAGCTAAAACCAATTGCCCAAAAGCATAATTGTACTTTAGCCCAGCTTTCTCTGGCATGGTTAATTGCTCAACCTCAAAGTAATGCGATCGCAGGAGCGAGAAGCCCAGAACAAGCAAAAGACAATGCTCAAGCTGCTAACATTAAATTGTCTACTGAAGAATTGAATGACATAGATCGTATTAGCAGACAGGTAACAGATAGTCTCGATGATAATCCCGTAATGTGGAACTGGTAATTGTAGTAACCTTGCTACTTATATTCATATTGATAGTTTAAAGTCAATCGCTTTTAGGTAGTAGGTAGTAGGTTTAGAGACTTTCCTTTTCTTACTGCGCTTTTCACATGGGTAGACCACATAATTAAACTTTAAAAACTAAGAACTAAGAACTAAAAACTAAAAACTAAAAACTAAAAACTACGAACTAGTAAATTTTCCCAGAGAGCTATTCAACTGAAAACGGCTGTAACTTGTCACCAATGATCGATCATTGGTTCAAGGTACGAGAATTCCTACACCGTCGAGTATGTATTTGGGTCGATAGGCAAAGCGATCGATATTTTCGGTGTTGCTAACTCCACTCAAAACTAATACCGTATCAATTTCCGATTCTATGCCAGCAATAATATCGGTATCCATGCGATCGCCCACGATCGCGGTTTCTTCTCTGGAGCAGGCTAATTTTTTTAAGGCATTCCGCATGATTAATGGATTGGGCTTGCCGATAAAATAAGCTTTCGAGTTGGTAGCCAATTCTAAAGGTGAAATCAAAGCACCCGTAGCGGGAACGATACCTTTTTCTGAAGGACCAGTGAGATCGGGATTAGTGCCGATTAGTTTCGCACCTTTTATAACTAGAGAAGTAGCAAGTTCGAGTTTTTCATAGCTATAGCTGCGAGTTTCTCCTACCACTACATAATCGGGGGAAGTATCGTTCATCGAAAAGCCAGCTTCATAAAGAGCATTGGTCAGTCCCGCCTCCCCAATTACAAAAGCACTACCTCCTGGTTTTTGTTGCGCTAAAAATGCTGCCGTCGCCAAAGCACTAGTATAAAAGTTTTCGACTGCAACTTCGACTCCAAGGCGTTGTAATTTCTCTCTCAATTCTCTCGGAGAACGTTCGCTACTGTTGGTGAGAAAGAGAAATTTCTTCTTCTCGGCTTTCAACCAATTAACAAATTCTAGTACCCCAGGCAAGAGTCGATTGCCGTGATAGATTACTCCGTCCATGTCGCAAATGAACGCTTCTTTAGAATGCAGTTCTGCCAAATTCTGTGTTTCTAGTTCGGGTGACATAAATATTTCTAACCAGCGTTCGTGATTATTATAGAATTTTTGATTATGAAGCTAACAATTAGTCAAGACGATGTTATATCAAATCACTAAATGTTTGCTACACATAAACGTAGGTATTTAAGAAGTATTTGGCAGCTAAAAAGACTACAATTACCTAAAATCAAACTATTTTCGCGCTTTTCGATGTTAAAAAAATTTCTCACAGTTTTTACCGTGATGGGAATTAGTTTACTTGCAGTAAACGTAGATACCTACCAAGGATTTAAGCCAAATCGAGCTTACGCCACGGAAAATGACCATACCTCAAAAGAAAACAATAATGTAACAAAGACGGAATTTGGTCGGACTGAAGACGGTCAAAAAGTCGATCTATATACCTTAACCAATAACAATGGCTTAATAGCTAAGATAACCAATTACGGAGCAATTCTGACTGAATTACACTTGCCTGACAATAAAGGCGAGCTAAACGATGTAGTGCTGGGATTCGACAATTTAGAAGACTATTTTACAGCCAACCGCTACTTATATTTTGGCGCAGTTGTTGGTCGCGTCGCTAACAGGATTGAAGATGCTCGGTTCATTCTCGATGGTCGAGAATATAATCTAGCTGCGAATGCCTCTCCCCATTACCTACACGGTGGTAATAAAGGTTTTGACAAAGTGGTTTGGCAAGCTGAACCAATTAAAAGCGATCGAGGACAAGCCGTAAAACTAACTTATCTCAGTCCTGATGGAGACGAAGGCTATCCAGGTAATTTGCAAGTGACAGCTATTTACACTCTCACTAACGATAATGAGTTAAAGCTAGAAATGACTGCTACAACTGACAAGCCTACTCCTGTTAATCTAGTTAATCACTCCTATTGGAACTTGGCTGATCACAATAGCGGGAACATCCTAGGACAATATTTAACCATTAATGGAGATAAATATACTCCTAGCAACGAACAAAACATCCCTACAGGTGCGATCGCATCGGTTAAAGATACGCCCTATGATTTCACTCAGTCTCGGTTGATTGGCGAGGGAATGAATCAGCTGAGAAACACCCTTAAGCAACAATATCCAGGAGGCTACGACCTCAATTATGTTCTGAATGGGGAATCGGACAAAATTAAACTGGCAGCAACTTTATACGAGCCTAAATCGGGTAGGGTAATGGAGCTTAATACTAATCAACCAGGAATGCAGTTTTTTTCTGGCAATTTCGGCGAGCTTGAAACCCAAGGGAAAGGAGGTGCTATTTATCAAAATCATCAAGGTTTGTGTTTAGAAACACAACATTTTCCCAACTCGGTTAATCAGCCCAATTTTCCTTCAACAATCCTGCGTCCAGGTGCAACTTACCAGCACGTAATGGTACATAAGTTTTATACCAAACAAGATAAACTGGCAGAAATTATTGCTCCTAATGCCCAAGTAGAAAAAGTAGCAACAGGATTTGAGTTTACCGAAGGACCTTTGTGGCATCCTGACGGCTTTTTATTATTTAGCGATATTCCAGCTAATACTATTTATCAATGGCAGCCCAAGCAAAACACCGAGGTTTTTCGTCAACCTTCTGGCAATGCTAATGGTAATACTTTTGACCTTGAGGGGCGTTTAATTACTGGGGAACATGGCAATCGTCGCGTGTCTCGTACAGAAAAAGATGGACGGGTCGTAACTTTAGCCGATCGATATCAAGGCAAGCAATTAAATAGTCCTAACGATCTAGCCGTAAAATCTGATGGTAGCATTTATTTTACCGATCCTCCCTATGGCATTGAACCCGAACAGGAGGAATTAGGTTTTTATGGTGTTTACCGTCTCGCACCAGATGGGACATTAACTTTACTCGTAGATGATTTTGTCCGTCCTAATGGTATTGCCTTTTCCCCCGACGAAACAAAACTATATGTGAATGATTCAGAAGAGGGTCATATTCGCGTATTTGATGTTCGGTCAGACGGAATGCTAGACAATGGGAAAGTTTTTGCCGAACTAGAACCTCCAAGCGAAAAAGGGGCAGCAGATGGTATGAAAGTAGATGTCAAAGGAAATATTTATAGTACTGCACCAGGAGGAGTTTGGGTTTTCTCTCCCCAAGGGGATTTACTAGGCATTATTGAAACCCCCGAACCTCCTGCTAATATCGCCTGGGGCGACGAAGATTATCAAACTCTTTATATTACTGCCAGAACCAGTCTTTATCGCATCCGCCTGCAAATTCCAGGGTTGCCCTAGGAAATATTCTACTAGTGCTGTGCATAAGTAATAAGTAATAAGTAATAAGTAATAAGTAATAAGTAATAAGTAATAAGTAATAAGTATCGAGCGATCGCTGGTTTAGCTTGTTCAAGTCTGACTGTTAAAACTGTCTGTCAAATCTATAATTGCATCAAAGTCATATTTAGCCAGCATCTCTGATATTTTTTGAGCAATATGTTGTTGAGTATGGGAAATCTGAGTAATTAACTGCTCGATCTTCTCACCATCAACAGCGATCGCAGCTTGATTGAGTTCGCTAACTAATTCTGACGGCAAACATTCTAGATCTTTCAAGGTAATGGATTTTACAGCTTTGACAGATTTATCAGCAAGATGTTGAACTTCCGATTCGTAGATAAACTTTACCCCTAAATGCTGCGTCAACTTATCAAAAATAGTTTGTTCGGAAAAAGGTTTGGGGACAAAATCATCGCAACCAGCCTGGATAACTTTTTCTCTTTGTTCTTCAAACGCCGAAGCAGTTAAGGCGATAATAATTGTTGCTTTGCCTTGGGGATGACTTTTAATCGTTTGGGTTGCTTTATAGCCATCCATAACGGGCATTCTCATATCCATCCAGATCAAGTCAGGTTGCCACTCGTGCCAAAGAGCGATCGCTTCAGCCCCATTGTTAGCGGTACGGGGTTCAAAACCAACTGACTGTAGTAATTTTAGTAAAGCCAAACGATTTGTCTCGCGATCGTCAATTATAGCCAGACGGTACTTAGGTTGTTGGAGTGCAAGGTGTTTTACCGTTTGGGATGAAGATAATACTTTCACCTGCGATCGCTCTGTTAAAACTACTTGGATATCAAAATTAAAAGTTGAACCTTCTCCTAAGACGCTATCTGCTTGAATTGAACCACCCATTAATTCTG
Organism: Waterburya sp.; assembly: GCF_058530065.1. Classification (NCBI taxonomy): domain Bacteria; kingdom Bacillati; phylum Cyanobacteriota; class Cyanophyceae; order Pleurocapsales; family Pleurocapsaceae; genus Waterburya; species Waterburya sp. The sequence goes on from NZ_JBZNBU010000301.1 coordinate 10,720, forward strand.
CAAACTGACGACTAATAGCTAAACCTAATCCAGTACCACTTTCCGACTGAATCCCGCTCTTTGTTTGTACAAAAGGATCGAATAGCTTCTCTAATTCTTCTGGGGCAATACCCTTGCCCGTATCGGCTATTACAAAGCACAGCTTAACTTCATCTTCTAACGGGCGATCGCTTTTACAAGTAAATGTTCGTAAGGTTACTCCTCCAGTCTGAGTAAATTTTACTGCATTACTTAACAAGTTAATTAACAACTGACGCAACTTGCGAGAATCGCCGACAATATATTGGGGTAGATTATCCGCCAGTTCAAATTTAAACCACAACCCTTTAGATTCGGCTCTAATTTGAAACATCGCCTGAATTGTTTGCAATAATTGATGCAGATCGAAAGCTGTAAGATCTAGGGTAATTTTACCTGCTTCAATCTTCGACATCTCCAGCACATCATTAATCAGATTGAGCAAATGTTCGCCACTACGATTGATAATATCTAATGACTCTTTTTGGTTGTTGGTAATAGTGACATCCCGCGACATTAATTGAGAGAAACCCAAGATTGCATTCAAGGGAGTGCGTAGCTCGTGACTCATATTGGCTAGAAATGAGCTTTTAGCTAGGTTAGCAGCCTCCGCTTCTTTCGCCTTAATCTGTAATTGTTGACTGAATTGTTCTAACTGTTGGCGGGAAGCAGATAGTTGCAATGCCAACCAATTCACCCCGATGGATAATCCTGCTACAGAAATCAGAGATACTAAAACGATCGCACTAGCCAATTTACGAGCAGGCTCGAAAGCCTCATCCTGAGTAATTTCTACCAGCAAAGCAATATCCTGTTCGTTCAGCCAGCGATAGACACCCAAGACAGAATCATCTGCATAGTTGCGATAAAGTCCCGAACCACTCATGCCACTCATGGCTGCATTGATACCAGGACTCTCAATATCATTAGGTAAATCTTTAACCGACTCCGATTTACCCGCAATAAAGCTATTCTGGCTAATTAATGAACCCACTAAATAACTTTCGCCACTCTCTCCCAATCCTGTCTTTTCCCTGACAATGCTATCTATACGTTCGAGATCCAAATCGACTAAAATCATTCCCTGGCGATTTTCCAGAGGCTTGGCTAAAGTAATTGCTGGTTTTCTGGTGATGGGGGAAACATAAAAAATCGGGGAAAAGTTAGCCCCCTCTTCCACATTTTCGACATAGGTGATATTAGCTAAGATCTCATAATCTCCTTCTCGCTCTTTATTAGTCGAAAACACAATCTTATTACTGCGATCTAAAATAAATATCTCCCTGAGACTGGGTTTAATCTCATTAACTCGAACTAAATATCTCTCTAATACTCCATATGCCCGTTGCTTTGCTGCTTCATCTTGAGAATTAAGTAAAACAGTTAAACTACTCTGCACGTCGGGCATCTGGGTAGTTTGCAAAAAATCCCTTTGTCGCGCTTCAAACCACCGCCTAATCTCTTGTTCTTTTAAAGTCGCTGCCACATTCAGGCGATCGAATGCTGCTTGTTCTAAAGCTTCCCTGGCTCGAAAATATGCCACTCCACCGACGATACCGACAGTTATTAATGCCAACAGTAAGAAATAGTTGGCGATCTTCGTAGTTAAGGACAACTGCGGTAATTTCATTTAGGGGGACTACAGTGAGATACTACTGATACTTATATGAATTATATCTAGCGATCGGTTGAGCGATACTCAAACAAAAATTAAGCCCAGACAAACCCTAAGTTGTCTCGATCGGCTATAAATTACTCACTGGTTATATCTTAGTTCATTTTCATCTTTAAAATTAGACCTCTTGCACAAGTATTTTTTTGATAATGTTTTTGTTTATTCTTTTTTTCTTTCTCAATCGATCTTTTTGGGTATCCAAACCCAAGTATAGAGAAGACTGTCCTAGTTTGTCCTATTTTATTGGACCCCTGATCTCAGGCAAGAAGTCTATTGTCTAAATCCCCTAACTCTCTTTCTGCCAGTTCAACAATTTCATCGTATTCAAAGTTTTGGAGCATTCTAGTCAATCCTTGAGCCAGATGAGTTTCTTCTGGGGGGATTTGGGAAATTAGCTGTAGAATTAAATCGCTGTCAACTGCGATCGCAGCATGATGTAGCCGTTCGATCCATTCTGTTGGCATATTTGCCCAGTCGGATTTAAATAATTTTCGTTCTTCGGGAGGAGTAAATTTCAGGTTGCAAATTGCTGGTGCAATAGTTGAATTGTCTTGTCCAGTCACAGTAATCGGAATTTGGAATTGAAATGATGAGCCTTGTCCGAGTTTACTACTAACGGTAATATTTCCCCCTAACAAGCGAACAAACTGCTGACAAATAGATAAGCCTAAACCAGTACCTTCGTATCCCCATTTTCCAGTTTGGCTAAAAGGAATAAAGATCGATTCTAGCTGTGATGGTAAGATGCCACTTCCAGTATCGTTAACGGCAAATGCCAAAATTGTCTGTTGGGATTGTCTGATTAATTCGAGGTTTAAAGTGACACTACCTTTTTCGGTAAATTTAATGCCGTTTTCAATTAAATTAATGAGAATTTGATTGAGTTTAACGGGATCGGTTTTAATATGTTGAGGTAGATTAGGCGGTAAATTAAATATTAGCCTGATGTTTTTGTGCTGGGATTGTAATTGAAACATTCGACCCAAATTATCTAATAACAGATGCAGATCGAAGGGTTTAACATCTATAGAAAGCGAACCTGCCTCTATTTTAGACATTGACAAAACATCATTAATTAAAGTTAGTAAATGTTCTCCACTACGCTTGACAGTTAACAAGTTTTCTCTTTGCTGGGGTTTGAGAGCGGCATCTTGCAAAGCTACCTGAGTAAAACCCAAAATAGCATGAAGGGGAGTGCGTAATTCATGACTCATGTTAGCTAAAAACTCGCTTTTAGCGCGATTGGCAGTATCAGCAACTTCTTTTGCTACCATTAAAGCTTTTGTTCTTTGTTGAACGCGATTTTCTAAGGTTTGATTGGAATTTTCCAGATCTCTAAAGGCTTCCTGTAGCTGAATCACCATCTCATTAAACGATCTAGCTAATATTTGTAGCTCAATGATACTTTTAGCTTTAACGACGGGATATAAGTTAGTACTGGTATTTTTTGCCTTCGCACTACGAGCAATAATACTAGTTACCTGGCTGAGATTAGCAATGGGTTGGGCAATTTTATGAGAAGTATAGATGCCCAGGAGAGTTGCGATCGCGCCTGCTAACAGACATAACCAAATAGTGTTGCGGGTATTGTTTTCAATTTCTGCCATAAAGTCTGCTTCTGGCATTACCACTACGATCAACCAATCTAAGCCCAGCTTATCTTGATAGGGTACAATTTGAACTAATTGATTTTTACGTTCTAGCTTAAATTCGAGTTGCTGGAGGCGATTTACCTGGTTTAAGGTACTAAAATACTCAGTAATATATTGGGTGGTTGCTCTAACTAATATATTCTGGCTATTAATAGCTTTGAGACGCTGTTCTTTGGCAGTAGCTCGATCGTAGGTAAAGGGTGCTTCATTGGTGGAGGTAGCGACCAAATAACCATTTCGTTCGAGAATAAACACTTGACCATTTTCGCTGATTTCTATGCTTTGTAAAAAGCGATTAATCCCGCTTAGAACTAAATCTACTCCAACTATTCCTTGAGTATTTCCCCGACTATCTTTCAACAAACCTGCTGCGGTGATGCCCAATTCTCCACCAGTAAAGGTATAAATTTTACTCCAGTTATTTGCTTGAGTCTTTAAAGTATTAATATACCAAGGACGTATCCGCGGATCGTATTCATCGGTGTTAATTAACTCTTGTTTTTGTCCTTGAAGATTTAAGGTATAGGTTTGGCGTTTGGGACTTTCTTGTACTTCCTTGCTGTAAAATTTTCCTTCTTCCTTTTTACTGTAGATAAATTTTCCTTGCTCGTTTCCCAGATAAATAGCACGAACGGAATCAAACAACCGAATAGTTGACCAAAAATCTTGTTGCATCATGGCAAAATCAGCAGCGTCTAGCTGTTCGTTGCTGATACTATTTTGTTTTAACTGAACGATTAATTGTGGCGTTTGAAGATAACTTTTCAGGTGTTGTTTTACTCCAGTAGTCACCTCACTCCTGAGTTGGCTGGTGACATTGTTAACCGCTTGTTCCCCATTACGCCAGGAAAAATAACCCACCAAACTTACTGTGACAAATATCTGAACTAAAAAAGGTAAGGTGATAATACTTTGTAGAGATAAATTACGATAGAACTTAATTATCTTATGCACTAGCCGAAAGAATATTAGAGAGAATTACGAGGATAGCTTTTCTACTTGATTTATCATGCCAAAGAACGCTGCGATCGCATAGTAACTTTTGGTAGCAGAATAAATTCGCTGTAATCAGCTAGATTATCGAGCCCAATATAGTTCAATATAACTTCTATCAGTAACCATAAGAAGATTTTGATAATTAGTTTTTTCCAGTTAATTTGCATGATTTACTTTTGCGCTCGACTTAGGAGATTAGTAATATTTTTTGGCTGACTCAGTATTTCATCAGGAGTCAAAAATTCGCTAACTATCCGATTGATAAATTTCATTTTTGAATTCTTCTCTCATTCGATATTTGTCTTAGCTTGATATTAGATTAAAAACCAATCGAGAATAAATAGAGATGGATTGTGGCGTTGTTGCATAGATTAGACTTCTAGCACGAATTAAAAACTTCCCTAGTTTTTCCCTAGTTGGTTTCATGATATTAATTAATTGAGCATTATAACCAAAACGATCTTAGAGCTATGCGAATTTTAGTAGTTGATGATGATGAAATTCTAGCAGACGTACTCAAACGCTCTCTATCAAGCCAGCGTCATGTAGTAGACATAGCGGAAGATGGTCAGATGGGTTGGGAATGTATGCAAGCGATCGAATATGAGTTGATTTTACTCGATGTTAATCTGCCAGAAATGGATGGAGTGAGCCTGTGTGAAAAAATGCGTTCTCAAAATTACACGACTCCTATTCTCTTGATGACTGCTAAAAATGCTAGTCAGGATCGCATTTTAGGTTTGGATGCAGGGGCAGATGATTATTTGACTAAACCTCTAGATTTGGAAGAATTAAACGCCAGAGTAAGAGCCTTATCACGCAGGGGAAGGGTAGCTACTACCAGCGTCTTAAATGTTAATGGATTGACTCTAGATCCTAGTAGTTGCGAAGTTAGATATCATCAACAGCTAATTAAACTGACGGCTAAAGAATACAGTTTATTAGAAGTATTTCTGCGTAATCCTGCGCGAATATTCAGTCGATCGCAGATCCTAGATAAAATTTGGACATTTGACGATCCGCCCCTAGAAGAAAGTGTCAAGGCGCACATTAAGGGGTTGCGTAAAAAACTTAAACAAGCTGGGGTAGTAGATTGGATTGAAAACGTTTACGGTATTGGTTATCGTCTCAATCCGAAAGTTGCTCAACCATCCGACGACAGCAATTCCGTGGAGCAGGTATTTGAGAGTAAAATGGAACAAATGTGGCTCAAATATCAACATAAGATGTCTGAGCGCATGGAGGTATTACAAAATGCCGTCATTTCAATCGAGCAAGCTCAATTATCCGCCGATTTAAAATTTCAAGCCGAACAAGCAGCCCACAAGCTAGCAGGGGTTCTGGGAATGTTTTCTCAAGACACAGGAACGGATATTGCTCGCAATATTGAAACTTTACTACAGGAAAATCTCGTATTAAACCCCCAACAACAAGAACAATTTATTACTTTAGTAGCAGATTTAGACAGTTTATTAGCCTTAGATATTTCTCCAGCCGAGGCAATCGACAAGACAAATTTATTGCTAATCTCTGCCGATCCTATTTTAGAACGAGAATTGCAGCAGCTAAGTAGAACTCAAGGTTTGGGTTGGTATCGAGTAGACAGTATTGCAGAGGGAAAAATTTGGTTGCAGAATAATTTACCCTATATCGTGGTTATAGACATCGAAGTTGCTACTAATGAGCAAGAATATCTGTCTTTAGTTAGGGAATTATATTCTCGTACTCCTGCCATACCTACAGTAGTTTTATCTGACACCAACAGTTTAAGCGATCGCATTACCCTATCCCGTGCTGGTGCGAGAAGCATCATAGCTAAACCCGCAATCTCAAGTGTGATTTGGCAAACTACTAAGAGATTAATCGAGCAGAATCAGACGGCAACTACTTCTATTCTAATTGTCGATGACGATCCTATATTTTTAGATGCTGTGCGCTCGATCCTCGAACCTTGGGGAATCAAAGTGAGCATCCTCGCAGAATCTGGGAAATTTTGGCAGGTGTTACCAACAATTCAACCCGATCTAATTATTCTCGACGTAGAAATGCCCGAAATTAATGGGATTGAACTATGTCAGGCTCTCCGCAGCGATCCAGATTGGCAAGAATTACCCGTATTGTTTCTTACCGCACGACAGGATGCTAAAACTATCCAGCAGGTATTTAAAATTGGTGCAGATGACTATATATCTAAACCCGTAATTAGTGCAGAACTTATTACCAGGATAAATAATAGATTAGATCGCAGTCGCCTCTTACATAACCTTACTACTCAAGATCGTCTGACAGGATTAACCAATCGTACTCAAAGCAGTCGAGAAATAGAAGGGCTATTACAACAGGCAAAAGATCTCAACCAACCATTTTGTTTGACCGTACTTAAAATAACCGAACTACAGCAAATCAATTTAAAACATAGTCATATCATAGGCGATATAATTTTAGCCCAATGGGGTAAAGTAATCCAGACTGCCTTGGGTAAGGATGAAATAAAAGCCTACTGGGGTAATGGTGACTTTGTGATTGGGATGCCCAATTTAAACAAAACTCAAAGTAAAGAACATTTAGCCGAACTATTAACTATCTTGAGAAAGCAAGTATTTACTTCTCTAGAAGGCGATAAGTTTCAAGTTGCTTTTAGTTGTGCCGTAGCTGAATTTATCAAAGATGGTCAAATCTTACATACTCTTTATCGGAAATGCGTTGACAGTTAACTATAATTTAATTGCCTAGTTGCTCGGATAATTTCATTTATCTTTAGTTTCTAGTTTTTAGTTTTTGCAGGTCAGCATTCCCTTGCGCCTGACGGCGGCGCGGGGTCTGACCTGAGTTTTTAGTTTTGTCTAGCTACTAGAAACGCGATCTCGTTCAAGACTCCGACTCCTTGAGTCGTCTTCAACTATACCTGATTGGAACTAATAACTAGTAACTAATAACTAATAACTAATAACTAATAACTAATAACTGGGCGCAGCCCTTTATCTTAGATTTTCAGCTTGTTTGGTAAGTAAAATTTTAGTAATTTGCTCTGGCAATTCCAAAGGGCGAAAAGGTTTTGTGATGACTCCTGCTAAATCTAATTCAGCTAGTTCGGATACAATCGCCGACTGATTTTTTGCCGTCATCAAAATTACGGGAATCTTAGCAGTACTTTGATTGAGTTTAAGCTGTTTCAGGGTTTCTTTGCCATCCCATTCGGGCATCATCAAATCTAAAAGGATCGCTTCTGGCTGGTTATTTTCTGCCAATTTCAAGCCTTCTTTGCCCGAACTTGCCGTAATGACTTGCCAATCTGCTGCCATTTCTAATCCCATTTGGGCGATCTCTTTGACATCTTCTTCGTCATCGATAATTAAAATATTTTTACTCATGGTTACATCACAAGATAAATCCGACTGACTTAATATAAATTGCGATCGGGAAGAACTGGGGAAATTTGATTGCAGAGATTACAGTTGATTCGGCGAGTCATCTTTTTGGGATCTGGGCAATTCTATATAAAAGGTACTTCCTTGACTTAATTTACTTTCCACCCAGATTTTACCGTTATGTCCTTCAATAATATGACGGCAAATTGCTAATCCTAAACCCGTCCCACCTTTACTACGAGAGTCTGAAGCATCTACCTGTTGGAAACGTTCAAAGATAGATTCTAATTTATCTTCGGGAATACCTCTACCCGTATCTCGGACTAATATTTGACAGTGATTATCTTTAAGGTGGGCTTGTAGTTTAACTTTCCCTCTAGGTTCGGTAAATTTAATTCCGTTACTAAGTAAATTGGTTAATACCTGCAAAATGCGATCGCTATCCAAGCTTAAAACTACATCGCAGGGTTCTAAAATTAATTCAACTTCCGCTTTAGTAGCCATTGCCTGCATAGTTTCAGTAGCTTGAACTAGCAGAGGTTTGAGATTACACTCAATAGGCTCGATCGCAATTTTACCCGATTTCATTCTTTCTAAATCGAGGATATCGTTAACCAAGCGAATTAAACGTTCGCTATTGCGGATAGCTACCTGTAAAATTTGTTTGCCGCGATCGCTCAATGTTCCTAATCGACCTGAATTTAATAAATCTAACGCACCAATAGTAGAAGTCATTGGCGTGCGAAGTTCGTGACTGACTAAAGAGATAAATTCATTTTCGAGGCGTTTGCGTTCGGTAATATCGTTGAGGATTTGTAGGGTGCATTTGATTCCATCCAATTCGATTAACTCCATCGATAGTAATACCGTTTTGACTTGACCCGATTTGGTAGAAAATTCTAATTCTAGATTACGAACAAAACCTTGAGTATCTGACTTTTGTAGTGCTTGTTGATATACGGCAAAAGCTTTGCTTGAGTAAATTTGTTCGATCTGCTGCTCGACTACTTCTGTTGCATTGTAGCCACTCATTTGGAGAAAACTTTGATTGACTTCGAGTATTTGTCCAGATTTATAATTAGCGATCGCAATGGGATTGGGACAAGCGCGAAAGGCTTTGGCAAACTTGTCTTCTGCTGCATTTTTTTCGGCTATTTCTTGCTGTAGCTGACTATTTTGCCCTTCAAGTTTAATTTGCAGGTTGCGAATGGTTAAATGAGTGTCTAACCTCGCTAATACCTCCTCTACCTGAAACGGTTTGGTAATATAGTCTACACCACCAACCTGAAATGCCTTTACTTTATCGAACACATCCCCCAAGGCACTAATAAAAATAATTGGAATATCTTTAGTGCGATCGTCTGCTTTTAGCTGCTGGCATACCTCATAGCCGTTCATTTCTGGCATCTTGACATCCAGCAGAATCAAGTCGGGAGGAACTGCTTTTGCACCTCTAATAGCCGTAGTTCCTTTAGTAACGCTTCTTACTTTGTATCCCTTTTTCGTCAACATCTGAGATAACAAAGCCAAATTTTCTGGAGTGTCATCGATCGCTAAGATATCGGCTTTGGGCGTGTGGTTGCGTTCTCTAAACATTATTGCTATGTAGATCGACTATTCAAAATATACCGCAGCCTAATGTATAGTGTTTGTTTTGATTTGCGATCGCGACCATTCAATCATTTATCATTTATCATTTATCAGGTTTCGTAGAGCGGGATTGAACCCTAACTGGGGTGAACGAAAAAAGGTGTGGGAGTTAAATAATAAAGATGCTTTAAGTAATGAGTAAAAAGTAACGAGTAACGGCAATTAAGCTGCTACTCGTTGATGATAAAATTGAGTTACTACGATCAATTTTTCATCATGAATAATAATAACATTTCAATCCAAGATAGAAGTAAATTATTTGCTATTCGAGCTATTAAAGCTTACACAGAATTAAACAAGAGACACTTTGATGATGCAGGTAAAGTGTTGGCAAAACAATTTCTCAGAGCGAGTACTAGCATTGGTGCAAACTTAGCAGAAGGAGAATTTGCCCAGTCCAGAGCTGATTTTATCTCGAAGTATTCTATAGCCTTAAAAGAAGCCAGTGAAACCCGCTATTGGATTGAGATAATGATTCAATCTGGAATTATATCATCAAAGAAATTTAGCTCGATGATTGATGAAATAAATAGCATAATTCGGATACTAATTAGTACTATTAAAAAGCTTAAGGATAAATAATCGTTACTCGTTACTTTTTACTCGTTACTTTTTATTTAAACAACGGGGAAATTAATTTTTGCCACCGTAAATTTCGCTCACCCCCCTAACTGAAACATACAGCTTATGTGACGCAGGGGTTTTAGACCCGACAATGCTCCTCAAATTAACTGTTCAATGTTCAATGTTCAAATCTTTAAGATCATTTCAGTACAAAAAAAGAGAGCAGTTAAATCTTGCTCTCTCAGAAGATATGAGGTATGTAAAAGCGTTGTCGTGATATTTGAATTCGCTTTGAACAATTTCAGGATATAAAGCAATCGAGAATAACTAGAGAAAAAACTACAAGCATCAATTATGAACGGTCAATTCTCTATCCCATTCAGCAAAAATATCTTTAATTCTGGCGATCGCTTTATCTGCTGCCAGTTCGGGATTAATTTTATCTGCGGTTACTTGATTGAGAGCTTTACCCCAAATGTTTTCGGCGAATACTTGGCTATAGGGGGGATGTTGGACGCTGTAACACAATCTGGTTTGATTGGAAGTTAAGACTTTTTTCCCCTTAGCAATATAAGGATCTTGAGTATTCTGCCAAAAATCATCAGACCAAACTGAAGTTCGGACTGGCTGAGTTCTACTATTAGAAGCTTTGAGATAAGCGATCGCAATTTGCGGCTGAATGTAATAGCTGAGAAAATTTTTGGCTAAAGATATATGAGGAGAATCTTTGAAGATAACTGCTTGCCTAACAGCCACAAGGGGACGTATGGGTTCGCCATTGAGTTTATCTGGAAATTCTAAAACACCTAACTGATTGTAATAGACATTTTTATCCTGAATTATGGTGGCAGGAATCGAAAAAGTATTATTCGGAGTCATTAGAACCTGGCGATTAAGCAAGCTGCGATTATTATCGGTGTCTGTCCATTGCACTGCATCGGTGGGAATATAGCCTTGTTGATACATTTGACTGTACCAATTAAGACACTTGATGATTCCCTGGCGTACTTCAGGGAGATCTAATGCCAGTTCCCCTTTGTGATTAAATAACGAGATATCGTATGCTTCTAAGATTTGCTCGAACAAAAAGTACGTATCATCTATGCTATTACTGTCCCCAAGGGGCAACCCTAAAGCATAAATATCTCGATTTTGTTCGGTTTTCAACTTAGTCTGTGCCTGTTGCCAAAACTGCCAAAAACCTTCCCAGTCTTGAGGAATATCTTCTGAGTTTAAACCTACCGAAGCTAATAAATTTTGCCAATAAAAAATTAAGATGGTCATCTGGTCGATGGGTACGGCATAATAATCGCGTCTTTCTAATGAGGAATTATAGTAAGTAATCGCTCTCAAAATATTGGCAGGATAATCGTCTGCGATTGGTTCGATAAGATCGGTAACATCTTCTAGTTTATTTTGCCAAGCTAATTGAGGATAGAGCAGGCGATCGCCCTGTGGGTTCATCATCAGATCGGGTAGATTGCCCACAACCATAGCTCTTTTAGTCTTGGCTGTTAGCTCGTCAGTGGAAAAAAAGGACAGCTTAACCTGATTACCTGTCTCCTTCTGCCAGTTGTCAACTAGATTGAGGATTGCCTTATCTTCTTCTGGGTTGAAGCCTTGTTCCCACCAAATCATGAGTTCATCTTGAACCCCTGGTATATTTCGATTTGTCTCAAGATTTAGATTGACCTGCTCCGAACAAGCGACAATTACAATAATGGAGATCGCGATCGCCATTAATAAATATCTCCATTTTTTCATACCGCACATTTAATCAAGCCAATCTTTAGCAAAAATAAATTGCTCTTCACAATAGGATGCGATCGAGAATAACTAGGGAAGTTTTTGCAGGAACTAGCAAGCGATTTTCTACTTCATCGCTCCCATTCTACAAAAATTTTTTCAATTTGGGAGATTGCTCGATCGGCAGCTTGTTCGGGAGAAATTTTATCCACAACGATACTATTAAAAGCCTC
>NZ_JBZNBU010000302.1:0-2793 GCF_058530065.1 Waterburya sp.
CCGTTGCGGGTTTCGGGAGTACCGCCAGATTTAGAAATTACCGATACTAGAGTAGTACTAAGATCTTCAATCCCAGCTAAAACGCGATCTATTCCCCCAGGATCGGTATTATCAATAAAATGGATTTTCAACGGTGGTTCGTCGGGGGCTAGGGCTTGTGCCACAAACTGAGGACCGAGAGCCGATCCGCCAATACCAATGGAGAGAATATCGGTGAATTTTCCGCCACTAGGAGGTTTAATTTCACCACTGTGTACCTTTTTAGTAAATTCTAAAACGCTATTGTTGGTATCGATAATATCCTGTTTTAATTCTGCGGTGGGGGCTAAATCTGGGTCGCGCAACCAATAATGACCCACCATGCGGTTTTCATCAGGATTGGCGATCGCACCACCTTCTAAGGCTTCAATATCTTTAAATGCTTTCTCGAATTTGGGTTGTAGTTCTGCTATGAGAGCGTCGTCGAAAGAAATGCGGCTTACATCCAAATAAAATCCTAAATCTGCGTCGTAATAGAGCCAATCTTGGTAACGTTGCCAAAGTGTCAGGTTGTCCATAAGTAAGTTTTTATGTCAGCGCGAATTCTACCTGTAAGTTTAGTAGAAGCGTACCTGACTTTTGACAGCGTTTTACAATTTCTTCCCAAAGTTTGCTCAAAAGATAGCTTTTTATTTGAAAGTCGATCGCTCGATCGCAAACATACTCTACCGTATTGACGAGCGACCCCGCGTACCACAAGGGCATAATATCGCCGAAAGGCGCAAACGCCAGTTCCTTCAACGGGTCACAGACCCGCAACGGACTGGCTTGGGAACGCGCGAGTATTGACGAGTTGATTTTTTTTAATTATCATAAAAACATACGTTACCGTATGGAAAAATGAAGCTTGGTTTTAACAAAAAAAGATTGGATTGATGCGGGATGGGTGCTGATGGCAAACCAGGGAGTAGCAGCCGTCAAAATAGAAGTGTTAGCTCGCCACCTAGAAGTCAGTAAAGGTAGTTTTTATTGGCATTTTAAAAACCGTAAAGAACTACTTGAAGGGATTTTGCAGCGTTGGGAAAATGAAACCCTTTGGCTCATTGAAGAGTCTCAAAAAGAACCTACCCCCGAAAGACAGTTGGTCAAGCTATTTGTTTTGGCAGAAGAATTGTGCAATCTACCAGATCCCGAAACGGCAATTTTTATTTGGGCAAATCAAGATCCAGCAATACAAGAGCGAGTGCAAATTGTCGAGACAGCAAGAGTAGATTTTCTCAATCGATTATTACAAGACTATGGGTTCAATGAAATAGAAGCCAGACACAAAGCGGAGATTGGCTATTTTGCTTTTATGGGATTTTGGGAGCGCAAAGAGAGAGATAAAAAATTTGACCTCAGTATGAAAGAGTTTGGGAGTTTTTTAATCAATATGCTTTTGACTCCAATACAGGGAAGGGATTAGGGGACTAAGGAGACTAACAACTAATAAATGTACGGGCGGTTCGCGAACCGCCCCTAACAACTAATAACTAAAAATGGAAAAACTACAAAAGATACCGATAAATAACAAACTAATAATTGCTCTGGGGGTGGTGGGTTTCGCGTTGGTGGGAGTGACGACTATCTATAGTCTCAATCGCACGGCAACCAAAGAAGAAACAGAAACCATTCAACCCCAGCCGATTAATGCGGTTACTGCTTTGGGCAGAATTGAACCCCAAGGAAGTACGATTGAACTTGCTCCGACCCCAGATTTAGGAGGAGCAAAGATAGCTAAATTATTGGTGGAAGAAGGCGATCGCGTCACGGAAGGGGATACTATTGCTTTATTGGATAACTATAAGCGCGCCCAAGCTGCTTTGGAATTAGCTCGTCAAGAAGTAAAAGTAGCAGAAGCGGATTTAGCTATCGTTAGGGCTGGGGCAAAGCAAGGGGATATTAATGCTCAAGCTGCAACTTTAGCCAGAGTCCAAGCTCAGTTGGCAGGAGAGATCGCTGCCGACCAAGCAGAAATTGCTCGTCTAGAAGCTCAATTGCGTAACGAAACTGCCGAAAGACAAGCCACAAGCGATCGCGTTAAAGCGGAATTAAACAATGCAGTCAGTGAATTAAGACGCTATCAAGCCTTAGCTGATGATGGAGTGATTTCAGAATCGGAATTAGATTCTCGTCGTTTGACGGTGGCAACAGCTAAAAACAACCTTGCTGAAGCGGAAGCTAGTTATAACCGTACTTTAACTACTTTGGGACAACAAATCGAACAAGCCCAAGCGGTAGCAAGACGTAATAAAACTACTTTAGAGAAACAAATCGCCGAAGCCGAAGCCACTTTAGACAGCGTGGAGGAAGTGCGGGAAGTAGATGTAATTAAAGCACAGGCAAATATAGCAAGAGCGATCGCAGCTTTAGCTCAAGCAGAAGAAGATTTAGAATTAACTAGCATCAAAGCCCCCAGCAACGGACAAATTATCAAAATTAACGCCTATCCAGGGGAAATAGTCAGCGAAGACGGGGTAGTGGAATTCGCCCAGACTAGCAAAATGATGGTGGTAGCAGAAGTCTACGAAAGCGATATCGGTAAGGTAGAAGTGGGACAGACTGCCACCATTCGTAGCGAAACGGGTGCATTTACAGGAGAGATTACTGGTACAGTCGCTCGTGTTGGTTTAAAAATTGGCAAACAAGATGTATTGAGTACCGATCCTGCGGCGGATGTAGATAGCAGAGTAGTAGAGGTAAAAATTTATCTAGATCCTGAAACTAGCAGTAAAGTAGCACGTCTGACTAATTCTAAAACTATTGTCAAGATAA
>NZ_JBZNBU010000303.1:0-18743 GCF_058530065.1 Waterburya sp.
CAGGAATACTTTCCCCCAGTCTCCCAGTCTCCCCGTCTCCCCGTCTCCCAGTCATTCCTAGCTTTTATCTTTTGTTTACAAACAGTCTCTTAGTATAGCTATCAAAAAAATAAAAACGTGAATTTTAGTCCCGAAATAATTACTTTAGCAAACTACCTTGCAGGAGAATTTGATAACCAATCTCAGGCTTTAGAACAACCTGCTTGGTACGTAAATCTAAAACTATGGATTCGTCCAGTACCTATTTTCACTATCGATAGCATTACTTTGTTTGCCGAACAAGCCAATATCATCAAATTAGACCAACCCTATCGTCCGAGAATTTTGCGCCTTAGACAAAGGGAAAATCTGGAAGTAGAATTTTATATGTTTGAGGATATAGCTACCGCAAAAGGCGCGGGACAAAATAAAGAACTAATTAAACAAATAACTCCAGATAAAATCAAATTTTTGCCCAACTGTACTTTAAAAGTTATCGCTCAAGAATTAAGTCCTGGTAAATATTGTTTCGAGACTACACCTCTAACAGATAAACCCTGTACGGTTAGCTATCAAGGTACTAGTTTTCAAGTATTTTTAGGATTTAAAGCTACTGCTGATGAATTATTAACTTATGATAAAGGTATCGATCCCAATACAGGAAAAGGAACTTGGGGTGCATTAATGGGAGCTTATCAATTTCATAAAAGTCAAGATTTTGCTCGGGATCTAGTTTATTAACCCCCCTGTTAAGCAGTTTCACCTAATTGGTTTTTATAATTCAACAACATAAAAAACCGCATTACCATTATTTTCTAGAGAAAAATTACTTAAATTATCCATAATATAATCAATCTCGTTAGCATCGGAAGATAATAAATGAGTTCCCGAATTATTATTTAGTAAGCGATAAACAGGAATGGTTGATACGTTTTCTGGTTCTGATTCAAAAGCATAATATTTAGTACCTTCAAAATCATAATTAGATAAATTATCTAGGATCGAATCTTTTTCCGTTTCATCCGTTGTATATAAATGAGCTCCCGTATCTCGATTAAAGAAACGATATACTGGTTTTACTCCTTCAACTACTTGTCCCGTGATAGTATCTTTATTGTCTGATAAGGCTTGGAATTTTTCTGCTTCATAAGTATAAAATAGTTCTCCTGCATCGCTTCTTTCTCGGACAGAATCTATTTCATTAAGCTCGGCACTATAGAAATGAAAGTCTCTTTCATATTGATAAAAACGATGGACTTCTGTTAAAGATAAATTAGGTTCTCTAACTATTTCATTGCCAAATTCATCTCGTTCGACATAACTATATTCAAAAGTGCGATCGATCGCACCATCGGCATCTTCATCTAGAGTTTCAACTAATAAATCGTTATTACTATTATAAACATAACTAGTAAGGCGATCGGGGTTACCATCTCTATTACTATCTAAACTTTCTAAGACTAAGTTATTGCGATCGTCATAAGTGTAAGTCGTAAGGAGATCGATAGTTCCATCATTATTAATATCTTCGGTTTGACTAATTAAATTATCGCGCTCGTCGTAACTATAATTAACTACACTTTCAATAGTTCCATCATTATTAATATCTTCGGCTTGACTAATTAAATTGTCGCGATCGTCATAAACATACGAGATAATATCAGTATTATTTAAAATTCCCTCAAAGTCATAAAATTCCCTAGTTTCTAGAATGAGGTTATTATTATCATCGTAATTATAGTTAATTGAACTTTCGATACCATCGGGAGTAGAGCCAACATAACTGTCGAAAGTTTGGGTAATTAAATTATTATTTTCATCATAAGTATAATTAGTTGTCGAGCCAGTAGTAAACCCACTAAAACCAGCAACAGAAGTACGCCTTAGGCTAATTAAATTGTTATTTTCATCATATATATAATCCACGCTAGATGATGAAGTAAATGAGGGAGTATCATTCGGTTCTGCTGGGGGACTACCAATATCAATCAGATTATTATTTTCATCATAGGTATATAATAGTTCGCTTAAAATATTTCCTTCTGGATCTAAAGTAGTTTTAGAATTTAATAAAAAAATATTCATATTGTCGCTTGATAAATTATAAGTAGGTAGGCATAAATAAGTATAAAACTAAAATAAGTTCTAACTTTAGTCTATCTACTCGTTAGTCGTTAATCGTTAATCGTTAGTCGTTACTCGTTACTCATTACTCGTTACTCGCTAGAGAAAACATTTTATATTTAATTTCACCCACCTACTTCGTTCCCGTTTAACATCGTTTCATAAAGATGCTAACTATTATATGAACGAAATCTCAGAAATATGCTCTATAAGTAAGTAACCTCAGTTCGGGGTAAGCTACTGACTATCGATCTAGTTATTAGTTAAAGCTTTCATACATTACAAGCGGCGATTAAAGATACTTTGGGAGGCGTGGCATAAGAGTCGCGAGACACCAGCATTAGTTGTGGCTACGAACAGCTAAAAACTAAAAACTATAGTCGTTCTAATTAATTTCCGTACTATCTCAGTAATTTGTTCGGGGGATTAGGGATTAGGGGTTAGGGATTAGGGAGCAATAATTAGTACATATTTTCGTATGGTTCTTATTAGGAATGACTATAAAGACTATTCTCTTCGAGCAATTCTTTTATCCCGAACTCAGGTTAAGTAGATAAATTAATTAGAATATCTATAACTTAGTGAGTAGCAAATAATTATAGAGTGTGGTTCGCCCTAAAAAATTAGCTTCGCTTCCGAACCGCTCATACGGGTAGCTATTTTATATTTAATTTTACCTACCTATTTAGTCTATCTATAAAACTATAGATTTCTTTTTTGCGCTAATAACAAACCAAACCATTGTTGTGCGTCGGTGTAGGTATGAATTAAGTTTAAATTATTATTACGTAGATACTGTTCGATTTGTTCTAAATTAAACTTACGGGAAATTTCTGTAAGAATTTTTTCTCCCCGATCTATTTCTATAGTTAAATCTAAATCTTGAAGCCTAACTTTTTGCGACTCTTTAGCAATCAGATACATCTCAATTTGATGCTGGCTGGTGTTATAAATAGCTTGATGTTCGTATAAATCTAAATTAAAATTAGCTCCAAAGCGTTCGTTGAGATGGTTTAATATATTGAGATTAAAAGCTGCGGTAACTCTTTGAGAATCGTTATAAGCTGCTTCTAAAATTTCTCTTGGTTTTTGTAAATCTATTCCTAACAGAAAATAATCTCCAGGATTTAAAGCTTTAGTTACTTGCTCGATAAAGCGATCGCATTCTTCAGGAGTAAAGTTACCAATACTACTACCCAAGAAAATTATCATTCTTTTACCTAAATAATAGGTAGTTATTTGCTCTAATGCTAGATCGTAAGTAGCAACTTTTCCTTGAATTTTTAAAGTAGAATAATTTTGTAATAATTGACGAGCAGCTACCTGCAACATACTGCTGCTTACATCTACAGGAGTATAATATAAAGGACTGTTTGAATCTCGGTAGGCATCTAATAAAAAACGTGTTTTAGTCGAACTACCGCTACCTAATTCGACAAGTTCAATTATTTGACTAGTTTCTATAATTTTTTTGCCATATTGTTGTAAAATACTTCCTTCAGTACGAGTAGGATAATATTCTGGTAATTCACAAATTTCTTCAAATAATTCTGAGCCTTTTTGATCGTAAAAATATCTAGCAGGAAGAGATTTAGGATAAAATTGTAATCCTTTGATTATATCGATTACATCATTTTCTTCTATTATCTTAGTATCTAATAAATAATCAATTGATAATCTATTATGAATAGAGTTATTCATATTCTCATCCGACAAGGAAAAATTTGACATTACTCAAATATTGGATATTCTTTTACTTTTGATAACCTAACACATATTACTAAGTGTTTTGCATATTTTTTAAAGAAACAGCTTTAATTAGTGAAAAACATATTAACTAAGTAATTAAACAATATTACTTTTAGTATTTTTACAGCAGTTTTCTTTTAGATAGACCACATTTAATTATCTTAGGTAATAGGTAATAACTATTTATTTAAGTCAATGTTAAATCCCTCACCGCAATTATTTATGATTTATTTTTGTCTTTTGATCGAGTAAAAATTCTTTAACCCGAATATTTTTTACATAAAATAAAGCAGTTTTACCTTTTTTGTCTTTAACTTGAATATCAACGCCACGAGAAACGAGAAATTTTACTAACTGAATATCATTCTTGCCAAATAAAACAGTTTTCCCTTGGTAATTTCTAACTTTGACATCTGCTCCACGATCGACTAATAATTTTGCTATATTCTTGCTTTTAACATCAAATAGAGGTGTTTGTTGAAGTCCATCGATCGCATTTACATCAGCACCCCTATCAAGTAATAGTTCGATCTTGGCTGGATTTACAGTTTTGCTCAGAACAGCATAGTGTAAAGGAGTTGAATTATAAAACTCGTTTCGTGCCTCTAAGTTAGCTCCATAATCAATTAGAATTTGGCTCACATCAGCGTTATTATTTTTATGTAACGGAGTCGAACCATAATGTTCTCTGAAATTGACATCAGCCCCTTTTTCGATTAAAACTTGAGCTACTTCGGGATTTTTGACGGAAAAGAGCAGTGTTTCTCCAGTAGCTAGATCTACATTATTAACATCTGCTCCCTGCTCAATCAGATACTTTAAAGTATCTATGTCTGTGACATGAAATAAAGCATTTCTATTGTCAATATCTTTAACATTTAGATCTGCTCCTGCTTGAATTAATAGCTCGGCAATTCTTTTATTTGGAGCAAAAAAGATCGGAGTTATACCACTGCTTGATTTTATATTAGGGTCATAACCAGCATTAAGTAACGATGCTACTCGATCTTCTCTTCCAGATTTAACTGCCTCGAATAAAGGTGAATGAGCTATATTTTGGCTCATGATATTCTCAGTAGTTGTTTTTATCCCATTGATATTACTAACAAAATAATAGTCATTTGTGGATGAAAAACTAGAAATTAAATTAAGACATAAACTCAACCATAAAAAGTATAAAAGCTCAAAAATAATCATAATTATTTATCCAGTAATTTTTGATAATTTATAAATAGCATCACCTAATTACAGTATGATTATGCCTGTATTGGGTAAATTTTGGTGTGTTGCGCTGTAAAAAATGGCATTAGCCTATATGAAATTATTTATTTTAGCTTTGGGTAGTTGTTTGCTTCCAGGTTGTTTGGTTTCACCCGTTGTCGCTCAAGAAGTTACTAATACTAAAGAAGACGGAAAAATAGATATTGCGCCAGAAGTTATTCAAGAAAGCCCCCTATTACGCGAATGGTTAGAAAAAGTCCCTAATGTCTTAGAAGAAATTCGCTACGATCCTGCCTTTGTAACTCGTTTCCGAGTCGGTTTTACGACTTTTCCTTCTACCGATGATGGGAGTGGATTGAATGTCGGCATTGAAGATATTTTTCTTAAACGTACTGGCTTTACGCTTAGTGCGGACTATCACACTGCATTTAATGGCGATCGCAATGCTGTTGGTGCAGACCTACATTATTTTATTTTACCCCTCGGTAGCTATGTTAATTTTGCCCCACTAGTTGGCTATCGCTACGTTCAAAGTAATGATTTTTCTACCGACGGGATTCGTGTTGGCTTGAGAATGATGTTATCTTTTTCCCGCACTGGTGGAGGAGACATTTCTGTCTCTCAAAGTTTTATTAGTCCTGGGGGTAGGGAAGAAGTGGGAATTACTTCTTTTTCCATTGGTTATGCTCTCACTTCTAATTTGCGCTTGTCTGGGGATATTGAACGACAAAACTCGATTGAAGATGAAGATAGTCGCGTAGGAGTTAATTTAGAATGGCTGTTTGATTAAAGACTATGAAAAAGTCTCAAGATAATGTCTCAAAAGCCAGAATAAATGCGATCGCTAACTAGAAAAATTAAAACTCCTGCTCAATAAAAAATGTAGAGTAGATAATTCTCAACAAATCTTTCAAACCAATATAATTAACGACAACCGCAGAATACCTCAAAAACATATCCTTGTTGCACTCATCCTCCAAATTTGACTAAGATACGTCCTTTTGTAGCCAATTATGTTTTGTAAGCTTACTTTAGCAAACTTGCATCTGGTGAAATAATATATAGTTTGTTTGAAGATACAAAACTTAAACTAAGATTGTGTTTGCGCGACTATATTGATTACCTGAGGAGTTAAATTGAACCTAAAATTTTTGCAACGAGAGTGGTTTTTTAATACCAAACAAGACCTTTTAGCAGGAGCAGTAGTAGGATTGGCATTGATTCCAGAGGCGATCGCTTTTTCGATTATTGCGGGGGTCGATCCCAAAGTTGGTCTTTATACCTCATTTATTATTGCGGTGTTAACAGCTTTTTTGGGTGGAAGACCAGGATCTATTTCCGCTGCAACGGGAGCGATGGCTTTATTGATGATCGACTTAGTTAAAGACCATGGTTTGCAATATCTTTTGGCGGCGACTTTTTTAACGGGAATAATTCAAGTAATTTTCGGCTTATTAAAACTCGGTCGTCAAATGAAATACGTACCCAGAGCGGTGATGATCGGCTATATCAATGCTTTAGCGGTGCTAATTTTTTTAGCTCAGTTGCCCCAACTGACTAATGTACCAGTAACAGTCTATGTTCTAACTCTGCTGTCTTTGGCAATTATTTATATTCTGCCTCTTCTTACTACAATCGTTCCTTCTCCTCTAGTAGCTTTAGCTGTAATGACTATAGCTGCGATCGCCCTAAAACTGGACGTACCTACGGTAGGAGATATGGGAGAATTACCCACTACTCTTCCCGTATTTGCTTTACCCAGCGTGCCATTTAATCTAGAAACTTTACAGATTATTTTTCCTTATTCTTTGACCATGGCGATCGTTGGTTTGCTAGCTTCTTTTTTAACTGCTGCTTTAGTAGACGATTTGACTGACAGTCCTAGCGATAAGAATCAAGAAGCCAAAGGACAAGGGATTGCCAATATGGTTACTGCTTTCTTTGGTGGTATGGCTGGTTGTGGCATGATCGGACAGTCGGTAATTAACGTTCAGTCGGGGGGTAGAGGTAGATTGTCCACTCTTTCGGCGGGAATCTTTCTTTTGTTTGCCATTTTGGTCTTACAAGATTGGGTTAAAGAAATGCCGATGGCTGCTTTGGTAGCAGTAATGATCATGGTTTCCATCGGTACGTTTAGCTGGTCGTCTTTTAAAAATATTTCTCGCATTCCCCGCACGGAAACAGTGGTAATGTTGACCACGATGTTTGTGATTATTTTTACTCGTAATTTTGCTTTAGGAGTAGCGACAGGAATTGTCATGAGTACGGTATTTTTCTCCCGTAAAATTGCCAAGTTGGTTTTTGTAAATAAGATTTTGAGCGATGATGGCACTCACCGTATTTATCAAGTAGCTGGTCAAATTTTCTTTCTATCTAAAGAAGAATTTCTCCGTTCCTTTGATTTTAGAGAGCTAGTCGATCGCGTTACCATCGATTTAAGCAACGCCCATTTATGGGATCAAGGAGCAGTAGAGACAGTTGATAAAGTAGTTAATAAATTTCGCCGTAGTGGTGCTGAAGTAGAAGTGGTGGGTTTAAATCAAGCCAGTGCGACTTTATTCGATCGCTTGGCAGATAATAAAAACTCTGTAGTTTAGGGCTTTGAACCATGAAAAAAATCTTACTCTGTACCGACGGTTCGACTTTTGCGGAAAATATCTATCATTATGGCGCGTGGTTTGCCAATCGTTTGGAGGCAGAAGTAGATGTTCTTTGCGTTACCGATATTCGGGGTCAACAAGCAGTAGAAACGGGAAATTTTAGCGGTACGATCGGCGTTGATAGTTCGGAAAATTTGCTGGCTCGTTTGGTAGAATTAGAACACGAAAAAGCCAAGATCGATCGCCAGCGAGCCAAATTAGTCTTACAAGCAGCAGCCCAAAACCTCAAAGCTGAAGGAGTCGAACGGATGAATCTGCTTCACGAAACGGGTTTTCTCGTAGATTGTTTGTCTGAATTTGAAGCTGATTGCGATTTAATAGTATTAGGAAAGCGGGGAGCGACTGCCGAATTTGCTTCGGGACATTTGGGGGCAAATTTAGAAAGAATTGTTCGCAGCAGCCACAAACCCTGTTTGGTAACTTCCCGCAATTTTAAAGCGATCGAGCGGGTATTGATTGCCTATGATGGTAGTCCCAGTTGCCAAAAAATTCTCCAATTTCTTGCCGATTCTTCTATTTTTGAGGGTTTAGAATTACATATCGTCACCGTTACTAAAAACGCCACAGAGCCAAAAGCGATCGCATCCCTCGAATCTGCCAAGCAACTAGCACAACAGGCAGGATTTGAACCAGTTTGTAATGCGATTGAAGGGCATTCTGAAACAGCAATCTCGAACTATGTTACCGAGCGCGACATTAGTTTATTACTTATGGGAGCTTACGGACACAGCCGAATTCGACATTTAGTAATTGGCAGTACCACGGCTCAAATTCTACGCAGCAGTAATATTCCAGTTTTATTATTTAGATAATTAACCCTTAAAAACTAATAACTAATAACTAATAACTCTTCTCTTCGAGCAATTCTTTGATGCCAAACTCAGGTTAATTAGACTGATACTCAATTAATTTCCAATATTCATCGCTATCGGGAAACTTAGCAATCACAATACTATTGCCAGATTGAATATCAACATGACCTACAAAACTATCGCCATAACCATCCAGAGGAGTCCAACTATTAGTAGTGGAATTGACGACCATAACATCGATCGCTTGAGGTATGACTAAATTAAAATAAGTAGGGCGATTGGGATTTAGGTTTGCGGTTAAAGGTTCGACTAAACCAGCTTGATATTGATGGAATTGTTCGTAAATTATCGGTAATTGAGCCGTAGAGCTTTGAGCTTTAATCTGATAGGCGATCGCTTTTTCATAGCCATGAAGATCGTTTTTGTCTTTGGCATAGATAACTAAATCGTAAACTCCCGCCGTAGGAGGTGCGATCTCGATTTCTAAATATTCCTCTTGGCGATTGACTAAAACCGTCTCTTCAGGAAGTTTACGCCCTTTTTGTTGGAGGCTAGCTATGGCTAAAACATTTTGAGGTGCTTTGAGTTTAATTTCCAGCCTACCAGGAGTAGCAATATGACGCTCTAGATGACTGTCTAGTTTTAATCCCAAAATATAAAAGCGATCGGAAATATCGGGGGCATTATCAAAATCTTTTCTGCTATGGATTTTAGCTAATAACTGCCAGCCGTCATCTTTAGGAAAGTGATTGTTAATTAATTCCTCAGGTGCGGTAGCAAAATAATAAGGCTTATAGTCGAAGGTAAATCGATCGTTAACAATCGAACCAGCACCCCAAGTAGCATCGAGCAGATACCACTCTCCATCTATTTTCACCCCATTCCAAGCATGATTGATATCATAAAACCTTTCCAGATCGGGAGGAGTTGCACCCTTAGCATGACCGACAACCATGACAGATTCCAAATTCATTGTTTCAGCTAGAGCTAAATAAAGATTGCTGTAACCAGAACAGATTGTCGTGCGTTTTTGTAAAACTGTCGTTGCTTCTACGTCGGGATATTTATCGTGATAAACTGCATCGTTATAAGCATTTAGATCGTAAGCAATATGTTGGGTAATCCAAGCATAGATAATTCTTGCTTCTTCCGTTTCAGTAGTTGTATTTTCTTCTAAAAGGCTGGCTAGTTCGTCAATAGAAGTCCCAGAATAGTCGATATTTTTCGCGATGCGATCGATCTCGGTGAAATCTTGTTGGGCGATTTTTTCGGCATCACCAACCACAATGGGTTGGTATTTGCTGCTGTGAAATATTTCTGATGGTAGGGGAACTAAAAATTGACTCTGAACGGAATTATAGACAATTACTAAGTTAACGGTGGTAACAAATAAAGTAACGATAAATATTATTTTGATTAACCATTTGCGGGTTTTTTGTCCTTGGCGATCGTCTTTGACATAGAGTTTGAAGCTTTGTTTGGCAGCCATGAAAAAATATTTTAGATCGCGAGTCAAATTTGATATTTTTTCAGCATAAGTTAAAGCCTTATTATCTAGCAGTGATTTGAATCATACTTGCTTAAATACAAGTAATTAATTCTGCTTAACAACATACCAATGATGGCATCAAGCGACAAACAACTTGTTTTAAGACCATTGCCGTCCATTCAATGTCTTCTAGGGTTGTATCCCTGCCTAAAGTTAGACGAATTCCTCTTTTAGCAGCGTGGGCATCGTAACCCATTGCTAGCAAAACAGGGCTAGGATTTAATTTGCCACTATTACAGGCAGAACCAGCACTAATACCAATTCCTGCTAAATTTAACTGTCTGACAATGGTTTTTCCCGTAATATCGGGGGCTTTTTCGGCAAAAGAATCACTTAATATTAGACTGATGTGATGGGGCAAACGATACAAGCGATCGCCTGTAGTTTCTAAACCAGGATAATCGGCTACAAGATCGAACAAGCGATCGCGCAAACCCCGCAAGCGATCTACTTCGCTCGTTACTTCCTTAGCGGCTAGTTCTGCTGCCACTCCAAAGGCAGCAATTGTGGATACTGCTTGAGTGCCAGAACGTCTTTTGGCTTCTTGTCCTCCACCACCCAAAAGGGGAATGAGTTTAATTCCAGGGCGAACATACAAAGCTCCAGCCCCTTGAATACCATAAAGTTTATGGGAGGATAGGGATAGTAGATCTACATCTAAATTTTGTACGTCAACGGGTATGCGTCCAGCTACTTGTACTGCGTCTGTATGAAATAAGCAACCGCCTTCTTTGGCTATTTTTGCCAGTCTTTCTATGGGCTGAAGAGTACCAACTTCACTTTGTCCGTAGATCATCGAAACTAAGACTGTATTACTTTGTAAAGCAGCCTGCAAATCTAGAGGATTGACTCTACCGTATTTGTTAACGGGCAATCTAGTGACTTGCCAACCCCATTGTTCTAAAAGTTTGGCTGGTTCTTCGATCGCTGAATGCTCGACGCTAGAGATAATCAAGTGCTGGGGAGTAGAATATTGTCTAGCAACTCCCAGAATAGCCAAATTGTTGGCTTCCGTGCCTCCAGAGGTAAATACTATGGATTCGGAAGCGAAAGCGTTTAACAGTCCAGCTACCTGCATTCTCGCAGTCTCTAAAACTGTAGCGGATCTGTTGCCCCAATCATGAAGACTGGAAGGATTACCCCATTGTTGTTGTAACACTTCTTGGGCTATAGCGATCGCTTCCTTACGAGGTTTAGTTGTCGCACTATTATCTAAATAAATTTGCATACAGTTATCAGTTATTAGTTCCCAAATGATGACCAGCCCTAAAGCAATCAAAAATCGAGACGCATCAGTTACTAGATATTATCTACAACTATATCTTCTCTCGAAGGATTAACTTTATGCTACTGCTACTAGATATATTTTGAATATTTCATTTCCAAATTTTTGGTTTTTTTAACTGATAATTATGGCATTTATCTTTGTTCTGCCAAAGATTGAGAACTAGCCAACCATTTTTTCTGCTTGATTGCAGTAATGGTGACAAACAATAAGTCTAAACCGACAAAAGCAGCGATAAATAACTCCGAACCTCCAGTGCCAAAACCATAGCTGTGCAATCCAGTACCCAAAACGAAGTTTACCCCATACCAAGCCATCAACACAGCATTGAAAGCTACAACGCTAGTAACTGCCATGCCGAAGTCTTTGAGCCAGCCTACCAAACGTCCGTGTAAAGGGACAACGTAACACATCAAGGCAATTAACGCCCAAGTTTCTTTAGGATCCCAACCCCAAAAACGTCCCCAGGAGAAGTGCGCCCAAATACCGCCCAAGATAATACCTGTAGTTAGTAAGAGAACTCCCACTTGTAAAACTCCATACTTCCATTTAGATAAATTGCGGATACGTTTATTATTATCGGCAGCGAAGAGATAGTGAGCTAAAAGAATGTGTCCTAAGCCAAAAGCCAGAGCAAAACTAGCATAGCTTAAAGTAATAGTGGGTACGTGGACGCTCAACCAGAAGTTATCCCGCAATACGGGAACTAAAGGCTTAATGGTAGGGTCGAGAATTGCAGGTAAGCTATCTGCTAGCAATAAGCAAACGACCGATAAAGGGGCAGCAGCCAGAAGGTAGTATTTTGCCTTATAGATTAATTCAAACAGTAAAGCGATCGCAGCAATGCCAAAACCCACCCAGATTACCGATTCGTACATATTGGTGACGGGAGGACGACCAGCTATCTGCATTCTTTCGAGGAAACCATAGCCGTGGATAAATAAACCCGTGACAAACATTCCTACCGCACCCCAATAGAATTCGACAGTGGGGAATAGGGTGACTACCAACATGGTGAGAAATGCCATGCCATAAAGCATCCAAGCCTTAGCAAAGGGATGCAAGCCGTAGAATCTAACTTCTCTGGCTAAAGTAGCAGTGTCGGGATAAATGTTGGGGCTAAGACTTGCTAGATCTGTCTGTAGTTGAGATGCGATCGCGCCCAGGGAAGATCTGTCTTGAGGATTGTTACGGTAAGTTTGTTTTAGCTTTTGATAGTCAGCTTTGACAGCAGTAAGTTGAGTTGGAGCATAGTATTGTTCTCCCTTTTCAACCCCTACCCAAGTACCTTTAAGATCTGTGGGATGGGGTACTAGAGGTAATTGTAAATCTCCTACGGTAGCCACCGTTAAAGCCAACCGATCTTCAATGGTTAGGGCTTCTCTTTCGTCGCGATTGAGGTCGATGCCGTCTGCTTGTTTTTCCCTAGCAGCGAGGATGATTTCCCCTAGATTGGATTGAATTAATTCTGTAAACGAGAAGTACTTGCGATCGGGATTTAGTCCTAATTGCTCTTTTAAAGGACGATAGCTAAAGAGAATAAACTCTTCTTGATTCCAATCGCGATTGTTAAACCATAAGGAAAGATAAGTATCTAAATAGTCTAGTTTTTCGCCACTAGCTGCTTTATAGCTAGTTTTTCCGTGTATTTGGGCGACAGTTTCTTTAGCTACTGTATCCAGAGGTTTTTTCCGCCCGTCTAATTGCACTGCCAGATTTTGTAATGGTGCTTCGGGAGCAGTTTGGAATTGATTCAAAGGCAAGACCAAGATCGATATTCCCAGTATTAAACCGATAAAAAATTTAACTATTTTCATATTTTTGTTAGTCGTTGGTTGTTAGTTGTCAGTCTTTAGTTATAAGTTATTGGTTATTAATATTTTTCTTCCTGTTTTCTTCCTGTCTCCTAGTCACCCAGTCACCTAGTCTCCCAGTCATCTAACATTCAGCGCGCCATTTTTCTTGAGCCATTGTTTTTGTTCGTCGGTCAATCCTTGGGCATTGGAAAAGACTGCCCCCGCAACATTACAATCAGTGAAATCAACATTTTTCCAGATAGTATCTTCAAAGTTACTGTCTTGAAGATTGGCATTAGTAAAATCAATATTAGATAATGATGCCCCTTCTAAGTTGGCGGAAAGAATCGTACTGTCAGTAAAATTAATATTGGTTAGTTTTGCTTTACTAAAATTCGTTTCTAATAGTTCGGCTGTAATAAAATCTATTTCATTTAGTTCGGCTGCGGCAAATTTAGAGTTAACTAAACTGGCATCATTGAACTGAGATTTATAAATTTTTGATTTATTAAAGTTGGTATTTTGTAAATTAGCCTTATGCCAGCGAGAATTACTAATAATCGCTCCTTGAAAGCCAGCATTAGTTACGGTTGCTCTTTCTAAATTAATCCGATCTAATTCTGTTTGAGCTAGAAAAGTTTTATTAAGATTGGCACTACTTAAATATATTTCTGTACCCGAAACTTGTCGGAGATCGGCAAAAGACAAGTTAATATTACTAGCTCGTATATTATTTAATTTTGCCCCAAATAGTCTAGCTTTGTAACCATTGGCATCATTTAAAGTTACTTTATTTAAGACTGCTGTATTTAATTCCGTTCTTTCTAGATTGGCGCGATCGCATTCTAGGTTAGTTAATTTAGCAAAAGATAAATTGGTATTTTTAAAATTAGTTTCTTTAGCGGAAAGATTGGTAAAAATCGCCCCACGCATATAACAATTAATAAAAACTGCCTGATTAATGTTGGCAGATTCTAATTTAAGTCGGCTCAGTTCTGCTTCTCTAAATTGAAATCCCGACTTTATTTTTTGTAAAACTTCTTCAGAGGAAAATAGGGTCATTAATAATAAATATTAGGCTGTTTTAACGAGGATTTCACCATTATTTTCAGTTACTTCGTAACTGGGTAAAGAAGATGGTGCTGGTTTGGCTAATACTTCGCCGTCAGGGGCAAACTTGGCGTTATGACAAGGACAAATTAGGGTTTGGGATTCTCGATCCCAATCTACGGTACAGCCTTGATGGGTACAAGTAGGATTTAATGCCATTAATTGATTGTTGCTGTCTTTAACCACAATGATTTTTGCGTCCTCATTGAGTAAAAAACCATCTGTTTCTAGTAATTCTAAAGTACCTAGAGAAATCAAGTTCGCCGAAATTTCTGGTTCGGGATTATTATTTTCACTGACACTATTGTCGCTACAAGCTACTAAAGCTACGGGAAGATAGCTAGTAATTAAACCTAACCCTGCCCAATTGATAAATTCTCTACGTTTCATGGATTAATTATAAATATTGTTCGAGCAACCAATTAATTGCTGGCTTCTTGATTGCGGTATTCAAAATGAGTAGTATTAGCAATCATTTCTTTCACTTTAGGACTAGATTCTCCATAAAGATCTAGCCAATCATAAAAAGTTAATTCTCCGTCTAAATAGGCATGGGGATTTTTAGCCCCTGCTAGCATAATTTCAGTGATTAAATTATAGGCATCTAACCAAGCTTGCTCGACTTTTTGATTCCAATCGCGATCGAGATATTCGGCAAAGGTTTCAATTAAAGCTTGCCCAACATAAGGATAGTGTTCTGGTAAAGTTCCAATTTCATGATGATATGCTCCTAAGCTTTTAAGAGCTAAAGTCAATTCTTCAGGATTGTGTAAATTTTCGACAATTAAAGCTAAAGAAGCAATTAACTTTTTTTCTTGAGCGACGAGATCGGTCTTCTCGAATAATGGTTTTAGTTCTGGATGATACACAAATAGTTTGCGATAAAAACTAGCAGAAAATTCTACAGCACGAGGTCGAATTTGATTAAAGCTAGTTTCTAGAAGTTTAATATCTAAGCTCATATGGTTCTATATATCCTGATTAATTAGGCATAATAGTAAGCGAGAAAAATATGAAAGACTAGCATTACGGAAAAAAGTGCTACTAATATGATGTGGGTATTTAACCACAAAAGTCGCATTCCTCGAATCATATTTCCTTTAGAAATACCAGGGACTTTCTTACCGCTAGGAGTGGCAGTTTTAAACATCGGTAAAAATCTCTTTTGAGATGATTCTAAAACTCCCGTTTCTGCTACAACGCCTACCAAAGCAGAAAGACTGACTGCAAAAAATACCCACAGGAAAATAGCATTAAAATTAATTCCTGCTACGCCAATAGTGTGAACTAAAACTATTGCTAGCAAACCCACCCCTGCAAAAATATGAATACTGCGCCATAATTGCATCGAACCAGGTATGGACATTTTTATTTTCCAGCTTTTACCCCTTTTTCGAGCGATTAAAATCATCTCGATAATGACAAACACTAAAGAAACATAGCCCGTAATTTGTTTAAAAAGATTGCCTTGTAAAAAATATAAAAGATCGAAAGCTTTTTCTCTTAAAATCGGAATATAAATCGGACTGACTGCAAAAGGAGCGAGGATGGCTGCGGATATTAAAGTCAGAATAATTAAAGTAGAAAACTTTGGTTTCATTGGTCATTTAACATTGAACATTTATCATTGACCATTTATCATCGATTGTCGATCGCAAAAATTCCGTAGAGACGTATCATGATACGCCTCTACATTCATATCAATGTATTTAACTTTCTTCAATAGGAAGGTTGATGATTACACCGCCCATTACATCGTTCATCTTGAATACTTTATCGGGAAAACGTTCGAGGTGAACGGGGTGGGTGTTGTGACAAGTTACACAAGCTTCGGCTACTGCTTTATCGGGATAAAGGGCGGAGAAATATTTTTGACCGCCAATTTCTTGGTATTCCTTATAAGGTTCGCCAGTTTTGTTAACTTCTTCCATTGCCTTTTTCTCGAATTCAGATTTAGGCGCGTGGCTGTCGTTAATGTTCCAAGTGGAAATTAGGTTATAAGTAAAACCAATGCCTTTTTCGTCGGCAACTTCGGCGGCAACTTCCGAACCCAAACGGAACATTTGGGCGGGTAGAGGAACACCATCGGTGTTTTCCCAGCCTTCAGTCGCTTCTGCGGGTACTACCCCATCGGCTTTTTCTTTACCTTCAAGAGTTTTTAATCTATTGATTACGTGCTTGGTGTAAGCAGTTCTATCTGCCATTAATACGGTGTGTACGTAGTCTACAACTAGTTCGGGGGCTACACCTGCTGTAGCTGTTGTCGAACCGCCGCCACTACAAGCGATCGCTGTAAAAGTAACGGTAATAGCTAAGGCAATTAAGCCAATAGTTCTGGTTTTTATTCTCTGAATTACGTTGTTCATTGTTAGGATGTATTTGGATATTTGTGGTTGAGTATTGTGGGATGATATTAATTCCCTTTGCTCGACCTTTTCTTCTCAAGATCGCGTACTAATTGGAAAGTAGGCAACTTTTGATTGGGCGGGCGAGCAAAGTTAGCTTCGACTAACTCATCATCAAAGATACTGTTGTAAGCGTGTTCTACGCCGTGACAATTCATACAGACCTCCTGCACCATGCGATCGCGTGGCTTGAGCGTATAAGTATTATTGTGATTAACTAAAATACTGTCGCCAGATTTGACTCTGGGTAAGTGACAGGTAGCACAAGTAACTGAATTTTTGTCAGGACGAGGTAAAGTCCCAACTTTTTGAAAGATGTTAGCGTGGGGAGAGTTTTTGTAGTTTAAAGAATGGTTGTCTGCGTGACAAGTCAAACAAGAATCAACCGATGCTTGATAGGTATTGACAGTATGAACGTTATGGCAAGTATTGCAGTTCATTTGCTTGTCTGCTACTCCATCTTTCATAGGCAAATGAGCCATTGCAGGAATGAGGGGCGACATACCTTCCAAAGTCCTAATACCGTGTTTGCCCAACAAGAAAGTATCCACACTATTTTCGTGACAGCTTTTACAGCTTTCCTCTGTAGGTTTTGCCACAAACTTCTTGCTATCTTGGTTTTGGTGACAGCTAGAACAGTTCACATCCGCTAAAGCGTGCGCGCTAGTCTGCCATTGCTGTTCGATTTTTTGCAATTGAGCCTGAGTTACCTTCTCCGCCAAAGCTAGCCCTGGAAAAAAGAAAGAAACAATCATCAGACAGCTTAAGACTATTGCTAACAATTTATACTGATAACTGTTAACTGTTAACTGTTTACCGTTCATATCTTCCCTCCCAAAAACTCTTTACTCAAGTCTGCTTTGGGAGCAGTTTTCAACTTAGCCTCAACAACTCGATCTGGTAGCTTTGGTTTGGGTAACATCCAGGGTTGGTCGAGGTTTTTCCGTAAAAAACCAGTAGAAATCGAACGATGATCGTGAAAGTTGTGACAGCCAGCCGTCCAACAACCATCGGGTTCAAAATCATTATGACTGGCTAATTCTCCCTCGATCACTCCTTGGTGACAAGCCATACAGAGATCGGGGGGTAAATTTACCCCGCGTCCGAACATATGTTCGTGTTCTCGATGGCAGGCAGTACAAGTCAAAACATCAATGTTTTCTCTTAATTCTGCCCAACGAGGATCGCGAAACTTTTTTGCTCCGTGAATATCTTTCGCCATTTCAGCTTCGTGACAGCGATTGCAAGTATCGTTACTGACTGGTTTAAAACCTTCATGACAAGACTTACAAGAAGCCTCAAATAAAAGATGTCCGTTTGATGTTTCTCCTGGCAAAAAGATAGTCTGATTGTCAAGAGCAAAAGCAGCACCCAGCCATAAAGTTAAAATTAATATCGCTCCAATGATAGCTAGCTTTGACCCTAGTAAAGTTAAAGGATTCCAATTACGCGAAATATTTCTTGCCATCTGCTCTCTACAATAGGAAGGCTAAAATAGTTGCAATAATTGCCATTATTCCTCCGCCTGCAAAGGCTGCCATACTTGCTTTACCAGAGTTATGGCTAAACTTTTCTTCTGGTAATGTTACGTTGGGGTTAGCTCCATTGGCACTCGCTCCTACTAATGATTGGGCATCTAAGGGGGCAATTTCAGTATTGCTAGGGAATGCCGAAGGGACGGTTTCTTCAGCAGGTAAAGCAACTTCTGCCTCGGAATAGTCAGCACCGTCGAGCATGATTTCACTAATCGCACCATAAGCACCAACCCAAGCTTCTTTAGTTTTGGGAGTCCATTTATCTCCTAAATACTGCTCGAAAGTAGTCAGTAATGCACCGCCTACCAAGGGATAGTGTTCGGGTAAAGCTCCATACTTTACATGACGCGCCCCCAAACCTCGTAGAGATTTATCCAATACTTCAGGGTTGCGTAGATTTTCGACCACCATCACTAAAGAATTAAGCAGCATTTTTTTCTGATTAGCCATATCAGTATGCTCGAATAAAGGCTTGGCTTCGGGATGAGCCGAAAACAAATTTTCATAGAAGCTGTTGA
>NZ_JBZNBU010000304.1:0-29984 GCF_058530065.1 Waterburya sp.
ATGAAGCGACTCAGGATAGCAACCAAATCGATGCTTATACTTCTCTACTTGTAATTGAAGGTCTTGAGATTCATTGAAATTATTCCAGCTTAAACGATCGAGAAAACAGTAGCCATCAATGTAACTCACCGAAAGTTTCGTCCCGAACTCAAACTTCCCCTAGTTTTTATTACTTTTTCCTCTTTCAGCTTGCTGCTGAATTAATTTGGCAATCAAACCCGTCCAACCTGTTTGGTGAGATGCGCCAATTCCCGCACCATTGTCGCCATGAAAATATTCATGAAAGAGAATTAAATCTTGCCAATGAGGATCGTTTTGAAATTGTTCGATATTGCCATATAAAGGGCGTTTTGAGGAATTATTAGGTAAGAAAATTTGTGTCAGTCGGCGAGAAATTTCGTTGGCTACTTCCCATAAATTGAGCCAGTTACCAGAACCTGTAGGGCATTCGACTTTAAAATCATCTCCCAAGTAGTAATGGAATTTTTGCAAGGATTCGATTAATAAGTAATTTACAGGAAACCAAATAGGTCCTCGCCAATTAGAATTCCCCCCAAATAAGCCACTGGAAGACTCGGCTGGTTCGTAGTTTACCCTGTGGGCTTCACCATTAACATAAAAAGTATAGGGATGTCGATCGTGATATTTAGATAATGCCCGAATGCCATAATCGCTGAAAAATTCGTTTTCATCTAACAACTTGGCTAGAATTTGTCTCAGTCTATCGTTCGATTCAAAGCGATCTATAGTTGCGTAACATAGTGCTAGCATCCGTCTTGCACCTACCCCTTCGGACTCCATACAGGCGACATTTCGTTTAAGTTTGGGACGATTATTAATAAACCACTCTAGTCTTTGTTTAAAGTTAGGCAAACGTTGGAGTAAATCTGGTTCGAGGGTAGTTACGGCAAATAGGGGAATTAAACCGACCATTGATCGCACTTTTAGGCGCGCTCTACTGTCGTCGGGAAGATGCAGCACATCATAAAAGAAACCATCTTCCTTATCCCATAGTTGCGTGGCTTCATCGCCAATATGAGTCATAGCATCGGCAATATAGATAAAATGCTCGAAGAATTTAGTCGCCATGTCTTCATAGACGGGATTTTCTTTAGCTAATTCTAAGGCGATAGTTAGCATATTAAGGGAGTACATTGCCATCCAGCTAGTACCGTCAGCCTGTTCGATATATCCTCCTGTGGGCAGAGGAGAACTGCGATCGAATACTCCAATATTATCCAAACCGAGAAAACCCCCTTCAAAGACATTGTTTCCGCCCGCATCTTTACGATTTACCCACCAAGTAAAGTTGAGTAACAGTTTTTGAAAAACTCTTTCTAGAAAAATGCGATCGCCTTTTCCTGTCTGTTTTTCCTCAATTTTATATACTCGCCAAGTCGCCCAAGCATGAACGGGTGGGTTAACATCGCCAAACGCCCATTCATAGGCGGGAAGTTGCCCGTTGGGGTGCATATACCACTCGCGAGTCATGATATCTAGTTGTTCTTTAGCAAATTCTGGATCGACTAATGCCAAGGGTAAAGCATGAAAAGCTAGATCCCAAGCAGCGTACCAAGGATATTCCCATTTATCGGGCATCGAAATTATTTCCGCATTATCTAAATGCTTCCATTGATGGTTTCTCCCTTTTTTTCTAGCTTGTGGAGGGGGAGGATTATTCGGATCTCCTTGAAGCCATTCTTCAACGCAATAATAATAATATTGCTTACTCCAAAGCATTCCTGCAAATGCCTGTCGCTGGATGTTGCGTTCTGCTTGACTGAGATTAAACGGAGTTAGCTGCTGATAGAATTCGTCTGCTTCTTGTTTTCTGGCTTGTAAAACGCTGTCATGTTTTTGATCGAAAGGGTTCGACATATCTCTGATATCAGTTAGACGTAGTTTAATTACTTTGGTCTCTCCAGCCGCTAGGTTGAGTACATAATGGGGAGCGAACTTAGTTCCCGAATATTGAGAGAAATTGACCGCATCCTTATCACCATTAACTACATAATTGTTAATCCCATCTTTAACATAGGGAGAACTGTTTTCACTGTTAAATAAACGTTGGTAATTAGTTTCATTTTCGGTAAAAAGTAGCGGAGCATTATCTCGATCTCCTCGTCCAAGATCGCAATATAAATAATAGCTGTCTTTTCCTTCTAGTCTGGCTTCTATGATACTGAATCTCTGATTGCAATCGTAAACTTTCAAACGGGGTTTGACTGCATTTTCTTTCCATGACCAAGTATTGCGAAACCAAAGAGTAGGTAATATATGCAGAGGTTTAGTTTCTGTACCGCGATTGATAGCTGTGATTTGAATTACGATATCTTCGGGGGTATTTTTGGCATATTCCACAAAGATATCAAAATAATTATTATTGTCAAAAACACCAGTATCTAACAATTCATATTCCAACTCGTGACGCGATCGCTTTTGATTTTCTTGTTCTAATAATTGATATGGATAAGCAGCCTGGGGATACTTATACAAACATTTCATATAAGAGTGAGTGGGCGTACTATCGAGGTAAAAATAGTATTCCTTGACATCTTCTCCATGATTGCCCTGATTTCCCGTCAAACCAAACAATCTCTCCTTTAAAATTGGATCTTGGTCGTTCCACAGGGCGATCGCAAAACATAAATTCTGCTGGCTGTCACTAATTCCTGCAATTCCATCCTCTCCCCAACGATAAGCTTGAGATCTTGCGCGATCGTGAGTCAAAAAGTCCCAAGCTTCGCCATATTCACTGTAATCTTCTCTAACTGTTCCCCACTGTCTTTCACTGAGGTAAGGTCCCCAGTTTTTCCATTCTTTATGTTGTAAACGTTCCGATTCTTGAGACATGGTTTTGGTTGGTGGTTAGTGGTTATACCTTTTCTTTTTAAATTGACTACAGATGGTTTAGGAAGTAGGGGAGTAGGAATAGATTTATAGCGTCATTTTAGAAAATTGGTCTTAGTGGTTGGTGATGAGATCGTTACTTATTACTCATTACTTATTACTCATTACTTATTACTCATTACTTATTACTCACTACTCATTACTCATTACTTATTACTCATTACTCACTACTCATTACTCCTTCTTAAGAATTGTGATTTCAAACGGTTGCAGGGTTGCAGGTAGATCGATTATTTTTCCTGTTTCCAGAATATTTGATAGTAATACTTCCCAGTTTTCGGGTTCGATATATTCATCTACCGTGAATTCTTTTTCATAAGAGAAATTGATAATAATGAGAATTTTTTCGTCAGTAGTTTGGCGAGTATAAGCTAAATGTTCGTAGGGATAATGAATCAAAGTTTTCCAACTTCCATGACACAAAGCTGGACTATTTCTTTTGAGTTTAATTAGCTGGCGATAAAAGTTGATAATTGAATCTTTATCTGTTAATTCATCTGCTACATTTACTTCTTTATAGTTCTCATTTACGGGCAACCAGGGTTCGACATCTTTGCCAAAACTAAACCCCGCATTAACTGAGGTATCCCACTGCATGGGAGTTCTGCAACCATCTCGTGGGGGAGGTAATTCTCCTGTTTCGCTTTTTACGGTGGCGCGATCGCGCATTTTTTCTTCTGGGATCTCTACTAGATCGACCATGCCAATCTCCTGCCCATAATACATGATCGGAGTTCCTCTGACAGTTAATAGCAAAGTAGCAGCAGCTTTAGCGATCGCATCTGGATTAGTGCAGAGGCTACATTCAACCCAACGAGATAAATGTCGGGGAATATCGTGATTATCTAAAAAGTAAGTAGGACAAGCACCTTTAGGTGTTATTAGTTCTTTTTTCTCAATTTCTCTTTGTAGATAGCCAGGATACCAAGGACTAAAAGGAAATTCAAACGCAAAAGGTAAGTGTAACTCGTCATTATCAATACCATAGAAAATAATCGAATCATACAAGCGACTATCAATAAAAGTTTCGCCAATTAAAACCCGATCGTCGTACTCATCAACAATCTTTCTAATTTCTTTAATAATTTGATGATTTTCGGGTAAATTTTTATCGTATAAATGCTCCTGATTGTTGTAGTTATTTTTATCTGTCGTGCCAAATTTAATAGGATTGTAGCGATAATATTTATCTTTACTAAAAACACTAGAAGCATCCAATCTAAATCCATCAACTCCTTTGTCGAGCCAAAAACGAATCATGTCATAAATAGCTTTTCTAACTTCAGGATTTGCCCAATTAATATCAGGTTGATTTTCATTAAAAGCATGATAATAATACTGTTCCCGTGCCTCACAAAAAGTCCAGGCAGTACCGCCAAAATAAGATAACCAATTATTAGGAACTTCTCCATTTGGTTCGGGATCTTGCCAATGATACCAGTCACTTTTAGGATTATCTTTACTCGAACTAGATTCAATAAACCAACTATGTTGATTGGAAGTGTGATTAATAACTAAATCTAAGATAATTTTAATATTTCTTTTATGGGCTTCTTCTATTAAAGTTTCAAAGTCGGATAATGTACCAAAGATAGGACAAATTTCATAGTAATTACTGACATCATAACCATTATCAATCATTGGCGAATCATTAATCGGAGAAAGCCAGATCGCATCTATTCCTAATGAAGTCTCGCTATCAGGATTTCCATCATTCAAATAATCTAATTTCTGAATAATCCCTTGAAGATCTCCAGTGCCATCACCATTTCCATCAGCAAAAGTTAAAGGATATATTTGATAAATTACGCCACTTTGCCACCATTTTTGGGCATTATTTTTAATATTTATCGTCATAGACCGTAGCTCCTGATTACTATATTCTTTATTAAAGATTTTTCTGCTTTAGCCATAAAAATAGATACACATAAAAAAATATATTGATTTATTACTTATTACTTATTACTTATTACTTATTACTTATCATCAACCACCCTCGCAGCACTTCAGCCACCGTCCATGCTTGGGCAAATGCCCCTCTAGAAATAAACGGTCTATTCCCATCAAAAATTTCACTCAAGCTACCCACACAACCTCCCGTAAGATGGTTTTTCATTGGTTCGAGAAAAGACTTACAGATTTCTGGATCGCCATAGACTTTGAGATGGGCTTGAATAAAATGACCGATTAACCAACCCCAGACTGTACCCTGATGATAAGCACCATCTCTTTGTAGAGGATTTCCACCATAAATAGGAACATAGTCGGGATGTTCGGGAGAAAGCGATCGCAATCCGTGAGAAGTCAATAAATGTCGCGCAACAATATCCACTACCTGTTTTTGTTGTTGGTCATCCAGTAGGGGCGAATGCTGTAAAAGATCGACTGGCAAAGATACGGCAAAAATCTGATTGGGACGTAGAGAATTATCGTTGCCATCGGGAGTATCTAATACATCATAGCAATAGTTTAAATCCCCATTCCAAAAACGCTGAAAACCCTTTTTCGTATTAGCTGCCATGTCTAAATATTCCGTCTCCGCTTGACCCAAATCCTGAGCAAACTGCGACATAATAACCAAAGCGTTATACCATAGGGCATTGATCTCCACAGGCTTACCAATACGCGGGGTAACTACCCAATCCCCTACTTTGGCATCCATCCAGGTTAGTTGAACTCCCTCTTCTCCTGCATAAATCAAGCCATCATTATCAAGATGAATATTGTACCTAGTTCTCCGACGATGCCAGTCTATAATCTCGACTAAAGCAGGATATAACTCAATCAATAGCTGTTTATCTTGGGTATGGGCGTAATAATCGCGAATTGCTTCAAAATACCACAGACTAGCATCCACAGTATTATATTCTGGAATTTTACCGCGATCGGGAAATACATTGGGCAGCATTCCCTTGTCGATATATTTAGCAAAGGTTTGCAGAATAACCCTTGCCACTTCAAAACGACCAGTAGTCAAAGTCAATCCTGGTAAACTAATCATCGTATCCCTTCCCCAATCGCTAAACCAAGGATAACCAGCAATAATCGTTTTACCTTCGGGAACATCTGCCAAAGGGCGATCGACAATAAATTGGTCGGCGGCTAATACTAATTGTTCGATCCAACTGGGTACAGCATTTAGTTGATTTTGAGAATAAAAAAGATCGATTAACTCCCCGTCTCCCCGTCCCGTCTTCGCGGGATAATATCTCCCATTCTCCCCGTCTCCCCGTCTCCACCCCCCCCAATCTTCAGCACTAGCAACAATAATTACCGATTCTCCCAACTCAAGATCGACGCTGCAATTTCCCGCACATAAATGATCTTCAACATGATTCAAACCGCGATACTCTTCTACAGCTAAAGCAAAACCTTTGTACCATTCATGCTTAACTTGCCAAGGAATTATCTCTTTATCTTTTACTCCAGACAGATATAAGTTGGAAGTATTAGGAAATGCTTTAATTTCCAATCCGCGATCGCAATTGATTACTTCATAAAAAATATCTTTGCTATTAGTAGTAGAATGGCGATCGCGATAATTGACTAAAGCCTTAAGAGAAAGGGATAGAGGCAAACTACCCCGCAGCATTTTATATTGAATATAAGTAGTATTATCTCCTTGCTGCATCCAGACTCGCTTCTCAATTAAGGCATCGGCGCAAGCATATACCCAAACAGGTGTTGTCCCATCTAGATAAAAACTTTCGATATTTTTGTAACCTTGAGGATTAACGCTGCTATCTGCCCAACGATTGGTATGTAGAGGATAAGAATTACCATCATAAATAATAGTTTCATCCAGCTTAGTTAACATCAAAGTTATATCTACGGGCGGCTGAAGAGTTGCCAACAACATACCGTGATAGCTGCGAGTCAATAATCCCGATACCGTACCCGAAGCAAAACCACCAATCCCATTGGTTACTAACCATTCACGACTTTCTGCTGTTGCTAAATTACCGCAAATTTCTCGACCAAACCGTATATTCATTTTCTTTTATTCGCTAGGTATTTGTTTTTGAGTAGCAAGTAGATTCGAGATCCCGCATCCCAAAAGCGATTGTCTTGAATGTCAAGTAAAACTTTCTATGTGGTGCGATCGCAGAGTAGTGAGTAGTGAGTATTGAGTATTGAGTAGTGAGTATTGAGTAGTGAGTAGTAGCACCCCGACACCCTGTCTCACAAGGGTAGGTTTTTAACAAAGCAGTGAGTCAGCACTTTCATTACGTATTAAAAGAGCAAAAAATTGTGTCCAAATATACGATAATTGGCAAAATATTTCTCCCAGTCCCGTCAAGCGGGATAATATCTCTTAGTCTTCTTGTCCCCAAGTCCCGTCAAGCGGGATAATATCACCCAAAACAGTCAAATGTAAAAAGTCTACCCTTGTAAGGTGGCGAAAGCCCCGTCCGTTCTATGGCGGGGTAAGCTTACATCAAGCGCATCTAGACCTTAGTTTCTTCTAAAATCAACTTAGAACGCTTAACATCTTCGGGGATAGAAACGGGGTAGTCGCCAGTAAAGCAAGCAGAACAAAAATGATTGGTATTCTCTTGAGTTGCTTCTAACATACCTTCCCAAGTCAAATACGATAGAGTATCTACCTCAATTCTCGCTTCAATTTCTTCAACCGATTTAGTAGCAGCAATTAACTGGTCTTGATTGTCAGTATCAATACCGTAAAAACAAGGATGGGTTACGGGAGGAGAAGAAATTCTCATGTGAACTTCTGTTGCCCCCGCATCTCGGAGTGCTTTAACAATTTTCTTGCTGGTTGTTCCCCGTACAATAGAATCGTCAACAATAATAATTCTTTTACCCTGTAAAGCATCTTTGAGGGTATTTAACTTCATGCGAATGCCAGCTTCGCGCATACTTTGGGTAGGCTGAATAAAAGTACGACCTACATAACGATTTTTAATCAATCCTTCTCCGTAGGGAATACCAGATTCTCGGGAAAAACCGATCGCCGCAGGAATACCAGAGTCGGGTACGCCAATTACCAAATCTGCTTCTACTAAAGATTCCCTAGCTAGTTGTCTGCCCAAGCGAATGCGATAGTTATACAAAGTTTCGTCGTGCATAATGCTATCGGGACGAGCAAAATAGATCATTTCAAAGACGCAAAGCTTTTTCTCTACTTTTTCCGCCCATTTTACTGATTTTAATCCTGATTCGTCTATCCAAACCAATTCGCCAGGCAAAACATCTCGGATGTATTCCGCGCCAATAATATCTAAACCGCAGGTTTCTGAAGACAAAATATACCTGTCTTTTTCTCCTGATTCACCTTTTAAAATTCCAATTACCAAAGGGCGAATGCCGTTACGATCGCGCGCCCCAATCAAACCGTCAGGAGTAGCAATAGTTAAACTATAAGCCCCCGTACAGAGTTTGAAAGCACTAGTCGCTCCTTCAATCCAATCTTTCCCCTTCCCTACTTCATCGGCAATAGTTAAGGCAATCATTTCCGAATCAGTCGAAGTAATAAAATCAGCTTGACGATCGCTGAGATGTTTTCTCAATTCTACAGTATTAACCAAATTGCCATTATGAGCCAAAGCCAAAGTACCCAAACGAGTCTTTAAAACTACTGGTTGGGCGTTTTCTTTAAGACTCGAACCCGTTGTGGAGTAGCGGGTATGACCGACGGCGATTTCTCCAGGTAGCTGTTCGAGAATCTCTTCGTTAAATACTTGAGAGACTAAACCCATGTCTTTATGACAGTAGATTTCGCCATTTTTTAAAGTAGCTATCCCAGCCGACTCTTGCCCTCGATGTTGGAGGGCGTAAAGACCAAAATAAGTCAGTTTTGCTACTTCTAAGGCTCTTTCGGGA
Source organism: Waterburya sp. (assembly GCF_058530065.1). Taxonomy (NCBI): domain Bacteria; kingdom Bacillati; phylum Cyanobacteriota; class Cyanophyceae; order Pleurocapsales; family Pleurocapsaceae; genus Waterburya; species Waterburya sp. The sequence continues at coordinate 8,752 of NZ_JBZNBU010000304.1, forward strand.
GCGTATACCCCAAAAACACCACAGGCTTCTTCTGGTTTATCAGGGCGATCTATAAGAAGATCCTCGGTGCGATTGGGGTATTTTTGTGGCATCATATTCTTGGCTTGCTCCTACCTTGCGGTAATAACTACGGAAATTACAGTAACCGCTTGGGTTTTATTATTGCTGTCCAATATCGAATTATTGATTAGGTCGCGATCGCGAATTAAACACATCTAAAACTAGATATATTCAACCAACAATCGCCCAGGGTAGCTTGACAAAACTAAGATTTCAATCTCGTTTCAATCGCCTGACTCCAGGTTTCTACTAGCTCCCCAATCTTAACATTAATTAACGAAAGATTATCATTGGTTAAAATTTTCAGTCCCGATCGAGCATCAGTCACCGTCCCTATTTTAAGCCAAGAATTCCCTAACTGTTCTTGTAAATAAGCTTCCCATTCATTTATGACACTGGGTTCGACGGATACCACGATCTGACTGGTGACTTCTCCGAACAACAGTTCGTCTAGTCTTTGGCTATCGGTAACAGGAATATCGATCGTCGCCCCCAAACTATTACCAATACAAGCTTCGGCTAGGGCTACAGCTAATCCTCCTTCGGCTAGATCGTGGGCAGATTCGATCCATCTTTGACGAATACCATGACGACATACAGCCTGGACTTCTTTCTCTAGTTCAAAATCCACTACAGGGGGTTTTCCTGCCACCGTATCGTGGACGGCTGCCAGATATTCCGAACCGCCTAAGGTAGGAGAACTACTACCTAAAAGATAGATAATATGCCCTTCTTTTGTCCAAGATTGCCCGCAAATTTTAGCAATATCGGGAACTAAACCCACCATGCCAATGACGGGAGTGGGATAAATCGGCTGAGGATTGCCATCAGAATCTAAGGTTTCGTTATAGAGAGAGACATTGCCTCCAGTTACGGGGGTTGACATTTCTCGGCAAGCATCGGCAACTCCCAAACAAGCATTAGCTAATTGCCAATAGCCAACGGGTTTTTCTGGACTACCAAAATTAAGATTATCTGTGACTGCGATCGGTTCAGCACCCACACAGCTTAGGTTGCGGGCTGCTTCTGCCACGGCTGCTTTTGCCCCTTCATAGGGATCTAAATAAACATAACGGGGATTACAGTCGGTGGTTGCTGCCACACCAGTAGTACAGTCTTCGGGTTTAGCATCGATGGGGCGTACCCTAATTACTGCTGCATCAGCCCCTCCAGGGAAAAGAACGGTATTGTTTTGTACCTGATGGTCGTATTGATTGTAAATCCATTTTTTAGAAGCAATGGTAGGAGTATCTAAAAGCTGTAAGAGGATTTCATTCCAGGTTTTATAAGTACCCTTGACATCTATGCCTTGATAGTCACAGCCAGGTAAATTGTCTGCCGTCCATTGGGCTGCTTTTTTAGCATAGGCTGGTGGTTCTTTTAGTAGTTCTCGTTTATAGATAGGAGTGTCGTCGGCTAAAGCAGTGGCGGTAACTTCTGCTGCTATTTTTCCTTGATATAAAATCCTCACTACTGGTTCTTCAATTACCGAACCTGCTACTACTGCCTGAAGTTCCCATTTGTGGAAGATATCGATCAGTTCTTGTTCTCTGCCCTTTTCTGCTACAAACAGCATTCTTTCTTGAGATTCGGACAAGAGATATTCATAGGGAGTCATTCCTGTCTCTCTGGCAGGTATTTTATCTAAATCTAGTTCGATACCCACTCCTCCTTTATCTGCCATCTCGGAAGTAGAACAAGTCAGCCCAGCCGCCCCCATGTCTTGGGCTGCTACTACTGCCCCAGTTTTAAACGCTTCTAAACAAGCTTCTACTAGGGATTTTTCTAAAAAAGGATCGCCCACCTGTACCGCAGGGCGGTCGTCCATGGAATCGTCAGTCAGTTCGGAACTAGCAAAACTAGCCCCTCCCATGCCATCTCTCCCCGTAGTCGAACCCACATACAAGACGGGGTTACCAATACCAGACGCGCCAGATTTGACGATTTCTTCAGTTTCCATTAAACCCAAAGCCATCGCATTAACCAAAGGATTGCCCGTATAGGCGCGATCGAAATATACTTCTCCTGCTACTGTAGGTACGCCAATGCAATTGCCGTAATGGGAGATACCTTCTACTACTCCCTGAAAAATGCGTTTGGTACGGGCATCTTCTAAGTTACCAAAGCGTAGAGAATTGAGAATTGCAATGGGACGCGCCCCCATAGTGAAAATATCTCTTAAAATCCCTCCTACTCCTGTTGCTGCCCCTTGAAAAGGTTCTACTGCTGAAGGGTGATTGTGAGATTCAATTTTAAACGCCAAGCGCAAACCATTACCCAAATCTACTACCCCTGCATTTTCTCCAGGGCCTACTAAAACTCTTTTTCCCGTTGTTGGAAATTGACTTAATAAAGGACGAGAATTTTTATAACAACAATGTTCCGACCACATTACCCCAAACATTCCTAATTCTGCTTTGTTGGGATGGCGACCTAAACGATTGACAATTTCTTGGTATTCTTCTGGCTTAATACCTTCAGCTGCGATTTCTGCGGTACTAAAAGGAGTAGACCCAATTTCAGACATAAGTAACTAGAAATTAATATACAGCGTTAATTGTATCGAGTTCTTGAGTAGATCGATGATGTTTTTTTGGGGGGTTAGATTACCACGGTTTTATTTTGGCGATTGACGGGTTATTAGCAAGCCAATTCAGCCCGATCTTCTCGGGAGCGAAAAATAATAAAATTAAAAAATTATTAAACTTATAAAGTCTTTGGTATTTATAGGTTTGAAAGCATCATCAGAAAAGATCTAATTATAAATATTTAACCAACCAAACTAAAAGTTACATTTAATGAGAAAATGAAAAATAATCTATAGATAAATAATTTGACAGTAATTATATTGGTTGCCTTTAAATAAATATTTTTATTAAATGCAAAATATAATATTTTAAATTCTTCAAATGCTTTTATCTTCTATAGTAAAAGACATTTTTATCCAAATATCTATATGACATTTTACTGGTTAGAGTACTAGTAAACCCAAAGGTAATCATATCAGACCTTTGGGGATTTGAAAGTCATAATTGTACATTTAGAACTTTTTTTGGGGAACAATAACTATATATTCTTTGGAGGGTGAGATTAATTATGAAAAATAACCAATTTATCGACTTAAAGCATCGGGATCTACCAAGTAATCTATATCTTTATCCCAGACCAAAGTATTATGATTTTTCCTATAAACATCCTTTTCCTTCTCAGAAAAGCATCGACGAATTATTACAAGAAGGATACGTAGGAGTAGATCGAAAACTAGCAGATGATAATGCTTTTGCTGCTGTAGCTTATAAATTTAAGAATCAAATTAAATGGACGATTAGCAATCAGTTGAGCGATCGAGTATGGTTGATGACTACTGATAAAAAAGCCTTAAGAAAGTTATCAGATTTCATGCTAGAAAAGTTTAACTGGTGTCCGATGATTCATTCGAGTCAGCCCCAAGAAGCTTTTATTTTTACACCCAAAAACGATACAGAAAAAGCTGCCATAGAAGCTACCATATCGGGAGAATATGGCTGGCAAGGATCTTTATACTCTTTAGAATTATATGAATATCAAGAGAATGAAGCAGGATTTATTTTCACCACTAAACCGTTAGATTCTCCCGAACAAGAATGGTTATTAGTGAAGCTTAATTTTAAAGACTATACTGGTTCTTGGAGTCATCACGATGGGACTTTCGAGCAGGTTTATTATATTTGGAAGGAAAATATTCAACTGTCAGAACCAAACTATCATCCTTCTTCCGATGAAATTCTCGACGCAATCCAAGAATAAAATTATTGCAGTTAGAGCAGTGAAGGGAGTGAGGGCAATTTTAAACTAATAACTAATAACTAACTTAAATAAGTAGAATTGCTCAAAGTATTGAGATAATTTTGTACGAGTTTTTCGACTTCTTCTGAAGTCATAGTCCGATTTTGTAGAGCTATGGCAGTGCGATCGCGAATAGTTGCTAGTAGTTCTGGGGCATCGTATCGGACGTAACCTAAAACCTCTTGAATGGTATCTCCAGAGATAATGGTTTCAACTCGATCGCCTTGGCTATCTATTTCAATATGCACCACATTGGTATCTCCAAACAGGTTGTGTAGGTTGCCCATAATTTCTTGATAAGCACCTACCAAAAACATTCCTAAGTAGTAGGGTCGAGCATTATCTAGAGGATGTAATTCTAATAAAGATTTAGCTGTTTTAGCATTGATAAAACGGTCTATTTTACCATCGCTATCACAAGTAATATCGGCTAAAGTGGCGGGAATTGTTGGTCGTTCTTCGAGACGGTGAATGGGCATAATGGGAAATAGTTGATCGATCGCCCAAGCATCGGGTGCGGATTGAAAGATGGAAAGGTTGACATAGTAAATCGGTGCCATAGTTTGGGCTAAATTTTCTAAGTCGTCGGGAATGCGATCGCGATTATTAATTATGGCAGCAATTTTTTGACAGCAAGCCCAATATAGTTCTTCTGTCTTTGCTCTTTGGGCTAAAGTTAAATAGCCAAAATTAAACAAACTCAAAGCTTCTTGTTTGAACTGGATGGCATCGTGATAGCTTTCTTGGAAATTAGTCTCATCGATCGCTTGATAGGTTTGCCAAAAGTTTTCCATCACAAGAGGTGCATTTTCCTCTGGAGGAGAAACATCGGGGTTAGGAATATTACTCGTCCCCAAAACATCAAAAATTAGTACCGATTGATGGGCGGCGATCGCTCTACCACTTTCACTAATCAAAGTTGGTTCTTTCACTCTTCCTTGCTGGCAGGCATCTTTAACTTGAGCCACAATATCGTTGGCATAGTTCTGCATATTGTAGTTTTTAGAAGGGGGACAATTGGTTTTTGAACCGTCATAATCTACAGCTAAACCGCCTCCTACATTAAGATATTGCAGATTTACTCCCAACTTGACTAGTTGCACGTAGATCTGGCTGGCTTCGCGAATAGCGTTTTTAATCGCACCAATGGCAGAAATTTGCGAACCAATATGAAAATGTAATAGCTGCAAGGAATCTAATCGAGCGACATTTTCTAAACTTCTGACTACCTGTAAAATTTCCCCCACCGTCAAACCAAATTTAGCGCGATCGCCTGTAGAAGTTCCCCATCTACCGACACCTTTGCTATCTAGTTTGGCACGCACTCCTAATATGGGTGCAATGTTTAATTCTCTACTGATGGCTAAAATTAAATCTAATTCTTGGGGCTGTTCGATAACGATAATCGACTTCTGACCTAGCTTGCTTGCCAATAAAGCCGTTTCTATATATTGCCGATCTTTATAGCCGTTACAAATAAGTAAAGGTTGGCGATCGCCCTCCGCTGCCAGACTTGCCAAAGCAATAATTAATTCTGGTTTTGAACCTACTTCCAAGCCAAAGTCATAAGATTTACCATGTTTAACTACAGCTTCAATCAGATGACGATTTTGATTGCATTTAATGGGAAAGACTCCCCGATATTTTCCTTGATAGCCGTAACGAGCGATCGCTCGATCCATACAGTTTTGCAATCTTGTCATGCGATCCGCCAAAATATCGGGAAATCTAATTAAGAGAGGAAGATTAATCTGACGGGCTTTGAGAGATTCCACCAATTCCAGTAAATCCCAACTATCTCCCCCTACTCCCTGAGGAGAGACGGTTAAGTTGCCCCGCGAGTTAATTTTAAAATAGGGTTCTCCCCAACCTTCGAGGTTATATAATTTGGCACTATCGGCGATCGTCCACCAAGAATCTCGATCGCCCTTTAGAGAAGATTGTACTATTACATTTTGTGGTTGGGAGTTAGATTGAAATTGGCTGTTGACCATCAAGCAATTGACGTAGCGATTTTTTGGTTAGCTAGACAATATTAGCAAATTACCAAGATTAAGAATGAGCAGTCAGTCATTACTTATTTGCTCAAATTCGGTTATATTACACGGGAATTAGCTCAAAGTAATAATCGTGGATAGTTAGATGGTCAAGATTTTCAATCCCTTTCAATTCCCCAAATTCAATTCCAGTCGCCCCAAACCAAACTCAGGCACTTTTCATCCCTCTAGCCCCGTCATTCCCCAAATCCCCGTCAATCATCGACAAATATCAGTTTTTCGCCGCGAAAACTTTCCCCAAAACGAACCGACTCCTTGGTTAGATCGTCCCGATGCCCATAAGTTAGTCGAAAAATTAGTCAGACAGAACAAATTAAGCTTGGCAGATGCAGAATTGTGTCGTAAATGGATCGAAGATGGCTACATCATTATCAAAGGCTTATTTGATGCTGCCACATTAGATAGCACTTGGGCAGAATACGATCGAGCGATCGCCGAGGGCAGAATTTCTCCCGAACCAAATTGTCATGTGAATGGTTTGCCTGGCAGAAATCTCAATACCCATCTGCAAGTACCTAAAATAGCTGCTATGCTGAGGGATTCTAGAGTTACCAACCTGATTAGTATGTTACTGGGGGCAAAATGCTTGCCCTTTCAAACCATTACGGGGCATAACGGTTCGCAACAATTAGAACATTCCGATGCCATTCACATGACTACCTATCCGATGGATTATTTAGCTGCCACTTGGACGGCGTTTGAAGATATAGATCCCGATTCTGGTCCTCTAGTATACTATCCCAAAAGCCATCGTATCCCGCATTTTTTAAGCCAAGAAGCCGATATTACTGTAGATGAATTCCAACAACAAGGATATGTAGCCTATCATCAAAAATACGAACCAGGATTGCAAAAAATCATCCAAGATCGCCAACTCGAAGCCAAATATTTTTATGCCCAAAAAGGAGATGTTTTAATTTGGCATTCCAATTTAATTCATGGAGGATCGCCTCGGAAAAATATGCAGCTTTCCCGCAATGCTTTAGTTTGTCATTATTTTGCTGAAGGCTGTATCTGTTACCACGATTTAGCATCCAGTATTTCAAGCGTACACTCTTAATAGAGATTCAAAGTTATCTAGAGAATCTAGAATCCTTGTTGTAAACTAGTTTTTACTCGCGATGGAGGTAAGAAAAATGGAGATAGATTATCCAGAAGATTTAAAGTACCTAGATACCCATGAATATGTTCGTTTTGATGGAGAAATCGCCACAATTGGGGTAAGTGCTTTTGCGCTCGATCAATTAGGAGATGTGGTTTTTCTCGAACTTCCAGAAGTAGGAGATGCGGTAGAAGTAGGAGAAACAATCGGCACTATTGAATCGGTAAAAGCAGTAGAAGATCTCTATCCTCCAGTATCGGGGACAGTTATCGAGCGCAACGAAACGGCAATGGACGCTCCTGAAACCTTAGCCGAAGACCCCTATGGAGAGGGTTGGTTGATTAAAGTGAAGATAGATAATCCCGATGACGAACTAGAAGATGTTCTTTCTGCCGCCCAATATCGTTCTCAAGTGGAAGGAATGTCTGAGGATTAAAATTAAACTAGTTTTATTGGATGAGCCACAACGGTATTTAACCTTCGGTTAGTTATTAGTTATTAGTTATTAGTTTTTGGACACTGGTAAGCCCTCAAAATCTACCAATTAATTGAACTAAAAACCGTACGGGCGAACGGCGGTTCGCCCCTACTAACTACTAAAAACTCTTTTAATTTCTGACAATGGTTTCTTTTATTAGGTAAATTTGTTAACCTTTATTACAAATAAATCAGTAGGGTGGTTGCGTCAATATAACAAGCGGTGCGCCACTTTTTTTACTACAAACAAGCAATATTATTAGCTAATATGGTTAACTTGAACTTTGCCGTAGAGTCGCAAAATCGAAACTTTCAGGGAAACGGCACTCATTCCCACTCTGCTAATGCAGATACCCTGTCTTTTGCCAACCGCCACATAGGGGTAGATCGACAGCAAGCAGCAGAAATGTTACGGGTTTTGGGACTAGCTAGTTTAGAAGAACTGATTGAAAAAACCGTTCCCCCAGCCATTAGTCTGGATCGCCCTTTAAAGTTACCCGCCCCTCAAAACGAATCTGCAGCTTTAAACCGACTCAAGGCGATCGCATCTCAAAATCAGGTTTTTCGCTCTTTTATCGGTATGGGTTATTACAATTGCCATACCCCTCCCGTCATTTTGCGTAATGTTTTAGAAAATCCTGGCTGGTATACTTCTTACACTCCCTATCAAGCAGAAATAGCTCAAGGAAGACTCGAAGCATTGCTGAACTTCCAAACTACAGTTATTAACCTAACAGGGCTAGAAATTGCTAATTCTTCCTTGCTAGATGAAGGTACGGCAGCCGCCGAAGCCATGAGTATGAGTTATGGCTTATGTAAAACTAAAGCCCAGGCTTTCTTTGTTGATGCTAACTGTCATCCTCAAACCATTGAAGTAATTAAAACCCGCGCCCTACCTTTAGATATTGAGGTAATTATCGGCAATTACGCTGAATTTGACTTTAATACTCCTATATTTGGCGCATTACTGCAATATCCCAATACAGAAGGCACGATTGCCGACTACAGCCAGTTTATCGAGCGCGTCCATCAAGAAAAGGCTCTCGCTACCGTAGCTGCGGATATTTTGAGTTTGGCTTTACTAACTCCCCCTGGAGAATTTGGAGCGGATATTGCCGTCGGCAGCACCCAAAGATTTGGCGTACCTCTCGGTTATGGTGGACCTCATGCAGCTTATTTTGCCACCAAGCAAAAATATCAACGACAAGTTCCAGGTAGAATCGTTGGGGTATCAAAAGACGTTAATGGCAAGCCCGCCTTGCGTCTGGCATTGCAAACTAGAGAACAACATATCCGTCGGGAAAAAGCCACCAGTAATATTTGTACCGCACAAGTCTTGTTAGCCGTCATTGCATCGATGTATGTCGTCTATCATGGTGCTGCGGGTATTAAAGAAATTGCCTCCAGGGTTCATCGACTGACAGCGACTTTAGCCGCAGGATTGAAGCTACAGGGTTATGCAATTGCTAATGACAATTTCTTTGATACTATTCGGGTAGAAACAGGAAATAAAACCGCGTCGGAGATTATTAAAGCAGCTGGCGATCGCAAAATTAATTTACGCTATTTAGATGATCGGGCAGTAGGTATCTCCCTCGACGAAACCACTACCCAAGAAGATCTGATTTTACTCTGGCAAATTTTTGCAGGGGAAGATGAATTAGCCTTTGACGTAGCAGAATTACTCAATAATCAACCATCGGCGATCAACGAACAGTATTTACGTACTAGCCCATATTTAACCGATGCCGTCTTCAATCGTTACCATTCTGAAACCGAATTACTGCGCTATCTCCACCAACTAGAATCTAAAGACCTTTCTCTCACAACTTCCATGATTCCTTTGGGTTCTTGCACCATGAAGTTAAACGCTACTGCGGAAATGATTCCCGTAACTTGGTCGGAATTTGGCAATATCCATCCCTTCGCACCTTTAGAACAAGCCCAAGGCTACCAACAACTATTTAAAGAACTAGAAGAATGGCTGGGAGAGATTACGGGCTTTGCTGGTATTTCCTTGCAACCCAATGCAGGATCTCAAGGAGAATATGCAGGGTTACAGGTAATTCGCCAATACCATCAATCCAGAGGAGAAGGCGATCGCAACATCTGTCTGATTCCCGAATCGGCACACGGTACAAATCCTGCCAGTGCGGTAATGTGCGGGATGAAGGTAGTGGCAATTAAATGCGATCGCGAAGGCAATATCGATCTTGCAGATTTACAAGCCAAAGCCGCAAAGCATCAAGGCAATTTAGCAGCATTAATGGTTACCTATCCCTCTACTCACGGGGTATTTGAAGCAGAAATTAAAAATATTTGTGCCATCGTCCATCAATATGGCGGACAGGTATACATGGATGGGGCGAATATGAACGCTCAAGTAGGCTTGTGTCGCCCTGGAGACTTTGGGGCAGATGTTTGTCATCTCAACTTGCATAAAACCTTCTGTATTCCTCACGGTGGTGGTGGTCCAGGGGTTGGCCCGATTGGGGTTATGCCCCATTTAGTACCGTTCCTTCCTGTTACTCCTACTACTCCTAAAGATGCTCGACCTATCGGCGCAATTTCCGCTGCATCTTGGGGTAGTGCCAGCATTTTGGTTATTTCTTGGATGTATATTGCCATGATGGGGGCAGAAGGTTTAAAAGAAGCCACTGCGATCGCCATTCTCAACGCCAACTACATGGCAAAACGCCTAGAGCCTTGTTACTCTGTATTATTTAAAGGAGAATCTGGTTTTGTGGCACACGAATGTATCATCGATCTACGTCCTCTAAAGAAACAAGCAAAAGTAGAAGTAGACGATGTAGCCAAAAGACTGATGGATTTTGGTTTCCACGCTCCTACAGTATCTTGGCCTGTCATTGGTACGGTAATGATCGAACCTACAGAAAGCGAATCGAAAGAACAACTAGACCGCTACTGCGATGCCATGCTAGCTATCTATCAGGAAGCACAAGCGATCGCCGATGGAGAAATAGACCCTAGTAATAATCCTTTAAAAAATGCTCCCCATACCGCAGAATCTCTAATCTGTGGGGATTGGGAACGTCCCTACAGTCGAGAAGAGGCAGCCTATCCCGCCCCCTGGACAAAAGAACATAAATACTGGACTCCTGTAAGTAGAATTAATAATGCTTATGGCGATCGCAATTTAGTTTGTTCTTGTGTGGGCATGGAAGCTTATCAGGACACTTGATTTATTTAGATAGAGTTAATTTTTGCTATCTAATGCAGATTAAAAAACTTGGTTCAATAGTTAAATAACTCAGGCTTAGTTACAGCGATAGTCAATAAATATTTGTAGATAAATACAAATTTGACTATCGCTATGTAGTCAGAGTATAAAGTAACAGGCAAAATGCGTTAATTGAAAATATTACTGCTATTTCGCAATGATTATCCAAGGTTTTTTCTATTTGGAGTGATTTGGTGAAGATTAGAGAATACGAAAAACTTATCAGAACGCAAATTACAGATGTTATTAAAAAAATTGTTAATAAAAATAAAATTTTAAATATCTCCGCAAAATCTAGAGCAGGTGCTGAGATTAGCGACTGGTTAGAAGATGCTTTTGTAGATGCCGTACAAGACCATAAATATATCGTGGATGCAGAAGGTGCGCCAAAAGGTAAAACTAAAAATCCTTGGGATGCCAGATGCTTTTTTGAGTTTAAAAATCATAGGGAAGAAATTTGGATTGATTTTAAAGCATTTAAAAATTCTGGAGAAGACAGTAATCCAGATATTGGTACTCCAGATAAGATAATTAAGTTTATCGAAAAAGGTGGATTTTATCTTCTTTATATCCACGTTTATTACCAAGAATCTAGCAGTGGTTTAGAATTTACCAGTTTTGAAAATAAAACAGTTAAGTCTTATTTTTTAAAAGATATTAGCGAGACTTTCAGAAGAACTCCAACCAATCAACTTCAAGTGAATATTTCTGCTCAACCTTCGTATAGAACTAGAGAAGAGTTTATCGTATTGTTAATGAAAAAAATAAAAGAAGGACTGGTTCGCCAACTGGAAAAAGCGCAACAGAAACTTGATAAGATAGATCCACAAACAAAAAATCTAAAAACTAGTAATGCTGAGTCTGAAAAAATTATTGAAGAAAAGATTCGATAGCTTCTTCAACAGTTGCTATTTCAGGCTCATCTAAACCATAATATTCATATATCAGTGTATCTATTTCTCTCTTATATATTTCATTTTCAGCTGAATTTTCGTAAATACACTCGACCAGATATATAATTTTACTAATCATATTAGTATCTTGAGGAATCAATATCTGATAAAGATCTGATATTTTTATTTGAGGCTGTTTTCCTTTGTTATAGCGAATAATACGTCGTTGTTGAGCAAAAAACGTATATATTTTTGAATTTATTAAACCACAAAGATATTTTAGAAATCTAATTGACTCTGTTGAATTATCCCTAAGAGTAAATACATATAGGCTATTATTTGCAGCACTAGGATTTTGATCGTAACTAGCAATTAGTTCTTTAGCTGATTGTCTGATATATATTTTTGGGTTATTGTATACAATTATTTCTCCTAGCCCAACCCTTTTTTTATTTTTAATTCCTTTTAAAGATAATTCTTCTTTCAATTTATCATTGATTTGATCTTGAAGATTTTTATCATAATTAAAAAACTTGATACACATTAAATCAGAGTATTTATATTTAAGGCTTTTTGAACCTTTATAATATGGATATGATAGAACTTCTGTTGATGGTCGATTACTTGTGAATTTATCTTCCATATTTAGAAGCATCGTACAAGTTCTTAAGTTTTTATGAGGATATAAATCTTTTAGCTTAGGATCGTTCTGGGAAAATATTTTATTAATAATACCCTCTAGTTTATTGCAATAAGATATTCTATATCTGTATTCATCATCTGGTTTATTCCAGGCATCTTGTTTAATATATTTTCTTTGATTATTTTCTTTATCTATTACTAAAACCAAATTATCTTTTGGAGGTTGATTAGAAATAGTTAAAATTATTTGACCACTAGCAACTTTATTAAAGCTATCAATGTTATAGATAAGTGATTCGATTTTATATTTTTCTACTAAAAATTTTCTACAATATAAATAAGCAGTTTCAAAAAAAGAAACATCTATGATAAAAGATAAGCAACCTTTTTTTTTCAGAAATCTTAATCCTCGCTCAATAAAAAGCATTACATAGTTGATTTTTCCATTTTTCAGAGATTCAGGAAATTGCGAATAATTCTTGAGATAGTAGATTCTTTGTCGTTCATTTTTTTTCTTGTCGCGACGACCATAAAGGCTAATATATGGGGGATTACCAATAACAAAATCTATTTTCTTATAGAAATAAGATAAGCTATTTTTACTAGATAAATTTAGGCTTTCTTGCTTTAGGTTAAGATGGATTTTAGCAGCATCGACAGATAATTTTGGTAGTTTAGTAAAATCCTCTATATAGCTATTAAAAGTCCCTGTGTATTTTAATCCAAACAAATGAAAGAAAAGATCGCAAATATTGTTTTTTGTAGCTTCAACCATTTTTAAATCTATATCTACAAAAAAAAGCTTTTCTTGGATAAACTTAGCTATAACCAATTGATTTGGCGAAATAAGATAGGCTTTGATAATTAATTTGATTAAAAATATACCTTGACCACAAGAAGGTTCTAGAAAAGACTTATCAAAAATACTTTCGTCTTTAGGCACTATTGTTAATACAGAATCGATAGTATCTAGATCGTTAGTTAAGAATATTCCTTTATTTTTCTGCTTGAAGCTACACAGTTGATTTTCTAATTCTAATTGCTTGGTTAAAAAGTAATTTAGTTTGGAATTCAAATCATTAGAAACAGTTGTCATAAATACTATCTTTAATTAACTAGAAATTTTTTTTAAAACTCTACATATAATTTCTGCTACTTCATCTGGGGCTTCAACCATACCCAGATGACCGCAATTAGGAATTGTTGATACATTGCTTTCCAGGGAAGAAAATAGGTGATGGAAACTAGCTAGATGGTTGACGTATTTTAATTCCATCACTTTATCTTTGTCTCCAGCAATAAAATACACTGGCTGTTTCAAACGAGAAACTAGTTGAGGCAGTAAATGAACTTCTGCTTCAGTAGTGGATTCTAATAATGCTCCTAAAGCTGCTTCTTCATCTGCTTGAATAAAATCAACAATTCTTTGACGACCCCATTTTCGTGACAAGGGACGCGCCACCATCATTCGAGAAAATAAAACGCTCAGTAAGGGTATATAGCGCAACCAGTCGGGACGGAATTTAACCAATTGTCGCCCTGCATTGCGAAAACGCTCGAATTCTTCCTTTAAATAAATTCCACCACCAGCATTCAGACAAATAACCCCCGCGACTATTTCTGGGCAAATATTTGCTGCCCATAATGCAATGCTTCCACCCAAAGAATGTCCGACTATCCAAGCTTGTTTGATTTCTAAATTGTGCAGTAATTCTTGCAAATCTTTAGCATAGGCTTCAAGGTCGTAACCTCTTAATTTACTGTTTTGTTGGTTCGCATCAGTATTTAAAGAGTCTCCAAAACCCCGTATGTCATAAATTAAGCATTGATATTCTAACTGTAGTTTTTCTACTAAAGGTTGCCAATAGTGACGGCTTAAAAGCCAACCATGAACGAACACCAATACTGGAAGTTTTGAGTTTGTTACAGAAGGGGTAAGCTCATAAAAATGAGGCGTTCCCAATACATTAATGGATGGCATTTTTTCTTTGTATCATCGTCATTCGGGGCTTCGATAAGCCTATTTGATTTAGTATAAAGTGCTTTTGGGTCAGAAAATAGACTAATATAACTAAGATATATAAAAATATCTTGTTAAAATCACCAATCAATAAAGCCATAACCGCATGGTCTTTTGGAAAAAACTATTCAGCAACTCAGACACGGTAGAAACATCAGAAACTATCGAAAATAATAATGAGTTAATTAACTCAGACCGAGAAGATACAGACAAAGCTCAAATAGTCTTTAGTACCGAGCGCGAATTAGATTTGTACGAATTAGAAGAACTTTGCGATCGCGTTGGCTGGGCTCGCCGTCCTTTACGTAAAGTCAAGAAGGCTATCAATAACAGTTTTTTGGTGGTTTCGATGTGGGAAGTCAAAAATCAGAAACGCCGTCTGATTGGTTTTGCCCGTGCTACCTCCGACCATGCTTTTAACGCCACTATTTGGGATGTAGTAGTAGACCCGACTTTTCAAGGACGAGGTTTGGGTAAAGCAATGATGAAATATACGATCAATCAGCTACGTAGTGAAGATATTAGTAATATTACTCTTTTTGCCGACCCCCAAGTAATTAATTTTTATCAACGTTTGGGTTTTATTCTCGATCCAGAAGGAATTAAAGGAATGTTTTGGTATCCAGATTAGTAGGGGCGGTTCGCGAACCGCCCCTACTAATTACGTTAAGATATGTAACAAAAGTAAACATAGAAAATTAAGATGAAAACGTCTTTAGTTACTGGGGCTTCTTCTGGTATTGGGGAGACTTTTGCCAGAGAGTTGGCAAAAAAGAATTATAACTTGATTTTGGTAGCGCGATCGCAAGATAAACTAGAAAAGTTGGCTAGTGAGTTGAGTGAGAAATATCAAATAGAAACGGGTGCTATTGCTCAAGATTTAACCGAATCCAATGCAGGACAAAAGGTATTCGATCGCTTGAAAACTCAGAATATTGTCGTCGATCTATTAATTAATAATGCGGGGTTTGGAGATTATGGAGAATTTGCCAGTCGTCCTTTAGCCAAGCAAATGGCAATGATTCAGCTAAATATTGCTGCTTTGGTAGAATTGACTGGTTTATTTCTACCCTTGATGCAACAAAGAAGAAATGGGGCGGTCGTTAATGTTGCCTCCATTGGTGGTTTCCAACCAATTCCTTATATGTCTGTTTATGCAGCTACCAAAGCTTTTGTGTTGAGTTTCAGCGAAGCACTATGGGCAGAAAATAAAGACAGTGGAGTAAAAGTCTTAGTTACTTGTCCTGGTCCTACAGAGTCGGAATTTTACCAGAGAGCCGATTTTCCCGATTCGGCAGAGGGTTTTGAAGGAATGACTCTCGTCTCTGCAGAAAAGGTTGTGGAAGAAACTTTAAAAGCCCTAGAAGCAAAGCAATCTACCGTGGTTACTGGTGGCATAGCCAATCAAATTATTGTTAATTTACCTCGATTACTTCCCAGGGATTTGCTAGTTAATCTTGTGGGCAAACAATTTAAGCAGATTTAATTAATAAAATATATCCGCAGGATCGGCAGTACGCAATTTTTTAATCGCGATCGCACCAGAGATAACGCACATAGTAATATTGAGAGCGAAAACCCGAAGAGCAATGCCTAAATTCATACTGACGGGAAGTTCGATAAAGTTTGCCATTAGGTAGTAAATGCCATAAGAAGCCAAGTAACCAGGAATAAAACCCATCACGGCTAAAATTAGAGACTCTTGCAAGACTACCCAAGACAAGTCTGAATCTTGATATCCCATTGCTTTTAGGGTGGCATATTCGGGTAGATGTTCGCTCACATCAGTATAAATTACTTGATAGACAATAATAATTCCCACAATGAAACCAATTGCTGCGCCAAAATTCAACACTTTACCTTCAGACCAAGTAGCCACATCATCTTGTTCGGATTTGGCTAATTCTGCTTGAGTTAAGACCTTGATTTCTCGACCAAAACTTGTTTCAATTCTTTGTTTTACTACTTGGGGATTTACCCCAGGATCGAGATCTATAACGCCAATACTTACTTCTTGCAGTTTTTCCGCTCCTTTTATTGCTCCGTAATTCCAGTCACTCATTATTGCTACGCCGTCGTAATAAAAAGTACTGCCCAGATTAAATAAACCTATCACTGTAACTCGACGATTATCGAGGATGCTGGAAACCTTACCATTTTGCCGCAATAATTCTGGTATATTGCCCGATTCTGATTTAGCCAAGCGATCGTATAAAATTCCTCCAGGGACAGATAATAAATTCAACTGTTGTTCGATTTGAAGATTCTTAAACACGGGCTTGTTAGGATTAAAAGCAATAATTTGCATCGAAGAAGACTTAATATTAGCTCGATCTCGATCGGTCGATTCTAATAATTTTGGATCTACCCAGCGACCAAAATCTACATAGACGGGTTTAGCATCAGCAACCCCTTCAATAGCATCTACTCGATATAAATAGATATTAGGAAAAGAACTTTCTCGAATATTGTCGGCATAGACAGACATTAAATAAAGGTCGCCGTTTAAGTTTTCTGGCAAAAGAGTTACTCCATCAAACAGCATCGCTCTCAAACCTAGCTGAGTAAAAATTAGAATAATGGAAAATGCCACTCCCAAAATAGCAACCAGCAAACGTATTTTTTGATGAGAAAGTTGCAACCAAGCTATAGGAGTCCGACGCAAGTAGTCATTTAGTTTTCGCAGCATAAGTACTTATAGGGTTGCTATTAGCTTTTAACCTTCGGTTAGTTATTAGTTATTAGTTATTAGTTACTAGTTATTAGTTTTTGGACACTGGTAAGCCCTCAAAATCTACTAATTAATTGAACTAAAAACTGTAGGGGCAAACTGCCGTTCGCCCCTACTAATTACTAAAAACTCTTTTAATGTAACTAAATATTATTTTGAGTTGACAAGATTCCTCTTAATTATTTCTTGGTATAGATTTTTATTTGAGGTGTTTTTAGACAAAAACTAAAATATACAAAAACCCCTGTAAGTCTTGCAATATTTGAGTTATGAGCTTTTGGTTGCAGATAAATAATCCTAAAAATTAGACTTTTACTGCAAAATTAAAATATTAATAAAATATTAAAATACTTGGATTTTTGTAATATTACGCAATAAAAGTGTTAAATTTATTTACATAAGTTAACAAAAACAAAACATTATGACTACTATTTCCGACGAACATGGCATCATCAATAATTTTGCCAAAGAGCCAGCAATGTACTATGCAGAACCCCCCTCTTCTCAGGAAAAACGCAGCTATTTAATCTGGGGTGCGATCGCTTTGGTAGTAATTGTTGGTTCTATCTTTACTGCTACTGTAGTTAGCTAAATTATTTTAGCCTTCTCATCTCAACTTTATTTTTGGTCAATTGCCTCGGAGTAATCCGAGGTTATTTTCTAATTATTTACATTATTGATTTTATTTAAGTCTAATTTCCTCAATATTACTGATAAATCTTACTCATAAATTGTCCTTTAGCTCTAATTTAAGATTAGTTTTGGATTAAATGTCCAACTTACATCTACACAAACATCAGACCAAGATAATTAGTGCCTCTCAACTGATTGCACGATATAGCTCGGGAGAACGTAATTTTAATCGAGTCAATTTAGCCCAAACATCTATAACCGAGATCGACCTAACTGACATTGAACTGCGGGCTGCTAACTTAGCCGATGCTAATTTTGGTTGTACTATTCTCAAACAAGCTAACTTAGATCGAAGTAATCTCGCCAAAGCCACACTATGGCGCACAAATTTAGAGGATTCTAGTATGGTTCGAGCTAATTGTCACGGTGCTTTGATGATTCGAGCTAACTTAAATCGAGCAAATTTGAGAGAATCTATCTTCAGTAATGCAGAAATGCGTTTGGTTTCTTTGGTGGATGCTGACTTGCGAGGAGCAGATTTGTCAGGGGCAAACCTAAGTTATGCCGACTTAAGCGGGGCAAATTTACGAGGTGCTAATTTAAGTAGAACAGTTCTTACAGGAGCTAACCTCACTCAGACTAATTTGACGAAAACTAACCTAGATAAAGCAATTAAATCGGGGGCAGATCTGAGTCTAGCAATCTTATCTGACATTCCCCTAAAATTCGCTATTTAGAATTATTAAGATTGTAATACCTCAATTTTATCTATCTCAATTAAAAAGCCAAGCTGATGCTATTGTTTGATAATAAAATCTTGGCAGTTTGGTAACACAAGATACTAGATTGCCTTAGTAATTTAGTAAGCTTTCAGATTAGATGGTTGAGGCAAAAAATTGATAGAGCTATTTAAGCAAAAAATTTCAATAATATTATCTATAGCCAGCAAGGTAATAACTGCGATCGCTCGTAAAGCCACACCAGTAGCCAGACTCATTGACTTAATGAATGAAGGAATTGGTCGTCTGACTTATTGGTTGGTGTTGTTGATGGTGGGAGTAGGGGCGTGGAATGTCTTTGGTAGATACATTGGGCGCATTGTGGGCATCAATCTTACTTCCAATGCCTTAATCGAAATACAATGGTATTTATTTGATTTAGTATTTTTGTTGGGTGCTGCTTACGCTCTTAAATATAACGAACACGTAAGAGTAGATATTTTCCACAAAGGTTGGAGTCGCCGTCGTCAAGCTCTAGCCAATTTTTGGGGTAATATTTTATTTTTAATTCCCTTTAGTAGTTTAACTCTCTATTATTCTTGGGGAACGGTAATGAATTCTTGGAAAATCCGAGAAATGTCGCCCGATCCTGGAGGTTTGCCCCGCTATCCGATTAAATTCACGATTATTTTGGCTTTTATCTTGTTAATCTTACAAGGCATATCCGAAGCAATTAAAAATTGGAATTTATATATAGAACTGAATAGCCACCAGGAGGGTAACTAAAATGAGTTATGACTGGTTGGGCATAGCCATGTTTGCAGGAGCATTAGTCTTGCTCTCGGTTGGCTTTCCCGTAGCTTTTTCTCTGGGGGGAGTAGCAATTCTCTTTGCCTTAATTGGTGCTGGTATTGGGGAATTTAGTTTCAGTTTTTTTAATGCCATGCCCAGCCGTATTTTCGGCATTATGGCTAACTATACCCTGTTGGCGATTCCCTATTTTATCTTCCTCGGCTCGATGCTAGAGAAGACGGGCATTGCAGAAAAGCTATTAGAAACAATGGGTATTCTGTTTGGCAGGGTTAGAGGTGGTTTGGCTCTGGCGGTAGTGCTAGTTGGTGCTTTGCTGGCTGCATCGACGGGAGTAGTAGCAGCGACAGTAGTAGCGATGGGTTTGATTTCTCTCCCAATTATGCTCCACTATGGCTACAGCAAAGAACTAGCAGCGGGGGTAATTGTTGCTTCGGGAACATTGGGTCAAATCATTCCTCCTAGCGTAGTATTGGTAGTTTTGGGAGATCAATTGGGCATTCCTGTAGGAGATTTATTCATCGGCTCCCTAATTCCTGGGTTAATGATGGCGGGTGTATTTGCCCTGCACGTACTAATAGTGGCATTTCTCAAGCCTGAAGTTGCCCCTGCTTTGCCTCCAGAAGTACGGGTTGGTGGCAAACAACTTTTAGTTAAAGTCGTTACGGTAATGCTTCCGCCCTTGTTATTAATTGTGGTGGTATTAGGCAGTATTTTCTTTGGCGTTGCTACCCCCACAGAAGCAGGTGCTTTAGGCTCGGTGGGAGCGATGATTTTAGCTGCGGTTAATGGTCAATTGAGTTGGGCTGCATTGCGGGAAGTATGCGACGCAACTATGAGAATCACCACCATGGTAATGTTCATTCTACTAGGATCGACTGCCTTTAGTTTGGTCTTTAGGGGTTTGGGGGGCGAAAGATTTATGTCCGATCTCCTAATCGATCTTCCAGGGGGAACAATCGGCTTTTTGATCGTCAATATGCTGGTGATTTTTTTTCTGGGCTTTTTTATTGACTTTTTTGAAATAGCTTTTATTGTCATTCCTGTATTTGCCCCTGTAGCTCAACAGTTAGGAATAGATTTAGTCTGGTATGGCGTGATTATTGGAGCTAATTTACAAACTTCTTTTTTGACTCCACCTTTTGGCTTTGCTCTCTTTTATTTACGAGGGGTAGCACCACCAGAGCTAAAAACCGAGGATATATATCGTGGGGCAATTCCTTTTATTTTGTTACAGCTTTTGGTTTTGGTTTCGATTATTGCTTTTCCGCAAATCGTCAGTTTTTTACCTTCCTTAAGTTCTGGATAAATCAACATTTTGTTAACCAAGGGAGATTTTGTCTCGATAGATGTGTGAAAATTACAAATAATCATAAATCTAAATTAACAAGCTCAATTAATCTGCGATCGCTTTATGAATGAAAATCTACCCATAATCTATATCTCCGCTTTACTTGCAATATTGATTTTTGCTGCGATTTACATTCTCAAAGAAGTAATCAAAACTCGCAAACAAGAAAGCACTTTTTCTCGCCTACAAAAGAAACTAAAGCAAGAACAAGGTACTGCTGAAGAATATTACGAACTAGGTAGTCTTTATCTAGACAAGAAACTGTTTGTTCAATCTCTCACTCTACTCAATAAAGCTTTAAAAGTAGACAAAAAATTACCAGAGGAAAATAAAGCTTTAATTCATAATGCAATGGGTTTTGCTTATTTCGCCCAAGAGCAATATGACATTGCCATAAGACAATATAAAGAAGCACTTAAGTTTTATCCAGAATATATTATTGCCTTAAATAATTTGGGTAATGTTTATGAGAAAAAGCAAATGATCGTCAAAGCTGTAGAAACCTATAAAAAAGCTTTAGAAATAGATCCTGAGAATAATGTTGCTAAATTACGAGTTAAATCTTTAGAAAAACGTTTAGTACCCACAAATAAATAATTTTCTAATTTTCAAAGTAGAGTGGGAAACGTACCAAGATACTAGCTTCTCTTTGCCCACTCTACATCTATCTAG
>NZ_JBZNBU010000305.1:0-4229 GCF_058530065.1 Waterburya sp.
GCCTGATTCTTGGATCACCAAAAGCGTGCAAGACCCAATAAATGGGTTTGATTGCTTAAGATATTTGGTCTATTGTTGGGATGAGTTTTACTGCTCTTATGCCTAGAGTGACAGAAGAGAGATATTACTATCGATTGTTGTATCTAAAATATTTGTTGTCCCGCTCCTCGTCCTATATCTAAGTGATTATCTCCAGGAGCTCCAGGATCGGCACTATCAACAGTGAGGTTGTAAGTGCTGCCACCTTGTAGTTCGATGATGTAATTATTTTCAGGGGATTCATTGGCAATGGATATAGCATCTCGTAGGGATAATCCTGCTCCCCCATTACCACTATCATTTTCATCAACGGTAGTATTGACAGTTAAAATAATTGTTTCCATATCTCGATCGCACGCAGAATCTGATTAGATCTAGTTATTGCTTATACGATTGAAAGTTTACCTTAATTGAAGTTTAATAGTATTTCTTAATGAAGTATTGGCGATCGCTATTTTTACCAAACAAATCTAAATCCAAAATCTTTTTAACGAATATAAGATTAAAGGGAGTTTTACCTCTACAATGATCTACTGCGCTGACTTAAAATCGCTTTACGATTAGCTATAAGCTACAAGCCTTTAACTAGAACTGATTGAAGCTTATAGATAGAAAACAAGACTCAAGGGAATTAGACTACTATTCATGACTATGGCAAAAGTTCTCGTCTCCGATCCTGTCGATAGTGCTGGTATCGATATCATCTCTCAAGTAGCTGAAGTAGACGTAAAAACCAAGCTTCCCCTAGAAGAACTGATTAAAATTATCCCCGAATACGATGCTTTGATGCTGCGATCGGGTACTAAGGTTACAGCAGAAGTAATTGAAGCGGGCAAAAACCTCAAAATCATTGGACGTGCGGGAGTAGGAGTAGACAATATTGACGTAAAAGCCGCTACTCGTAATGGTATTGTCGTGGTCAACTCCCCTGAAGGCAATACTATTGCTGCTGCGGAACACGCTCTAGCAATGATGCTGTCATTATCCCGTCAGATACCCAATGCCAACCAATCAGTTAAAGCTGGTAAGTGGGAGCGAAAAAAATTCGTTGGCAACGAAGTTTATAAAAAAACATTGGGCGTAGTTGGTTTGGGTAAAATTGGCGCGCACGTAGCTAAAGTAGCGCGAGCGATGGAGATGAAATTACTCGCTTACGATCCTTTTGTGGCATCAGAAAGAGCCGAAAGATTGGGCTGTAGCCTGGTAGATTTAGATTTATTGTTCCAAGAATCAGACTATATCACCCTACACATTCCCAAAACCCCCGAAACGGCTAATTTAATTAATGCTGAAGCCCTGGCAAAAATGAAGCCCCACGTCAGAATTATTAACTGCGCTCGTGGTGGAATTATTGATGAAGCAGCTTTAGCGGAAGCCGTTAAAGCAGGAAAAATCGGCGGTGCAGCATTAGATGTTTATGCCAACGAACCTCTCGGAGAATCACCCCTAACTGAAATCGAGTCTAATTTAGTTTTGACTCCCCATTTGGGCTCATCTACTGCCGAAGCCCAAGTAAATGTAGCTATTGATGTTGCCGAGCAAATTAGAGACGTTTTATTGGGTTTACCCGCTCGCTCTGCGGTAAATATTCCTGGTTTAAATCCCGACGTAATGGAAAAACTGCGTCCTTACCTCACATTAGCTGAAACCTTGGGTACAATGGCAGGACAGCTAGCAGGAGGCAGAATCGACGAGCTAAATATTCGCTTGCAAGGAGAATTAGCTAATAATGACAGTCAACCCCTAATTGTTGCTGCTCTTAAAGGTTTACTATCTGAAGCCCTCAGAGAAAGAGTTAATTATGTTAACGCAGCGATCGAAGCTCAGGAAAGAGGTATTAGGGTAATTGAAACCAAAGATAGTTCGACTCGCGACTATTCTGGCGGTTCTTTGCACGTGGAAGCTAAAGGAGCAAATGGCAAGCATTCCGTTACTGGCGCATTGTTGAGTGAAGGAGAAATCAGAATCACCAACTTAGATGAGTTCCCCATTAATGTTCCACCCAACGACCATATGTTGTTTACTCTGCACAGAGATATGCCTGGTATTATCGGTAAAATCGGCTCTCTATTGGGTAGTTACAACGTCAACATTGCGAGTATGCAGGTAGGACGCAAAATTGTTAGAGGAGAAGCCGTAATGGTACTTAGTCTCGACGATCCTTTACCAGAAGGAATTCTACAAGAAATTACCAAAGTAGACGGTATTAGAGACGCTTATACTGTCAAACTTTCTCTGTAAAAAACTGTTTGTCTGAATACTGAAAAACTAGATAACTTTCAGAGTTGGCGAGTCATCTTGCCAACTTTGTTGTATTTGCTTGATATTAGTTAATAATTTGCTATAAATCCAAGACATTTTATTCTAAACGTAAATTATCAATCGAGATTGGGAAAACTATAATGTAGAACCAAATCAAAAAGTGGATAAAGCCAAACTCTTGACATACAGTAGTGGAAAATAAGAGGTTATCAGACTAAACTAACAAGCGATCGAGTTTAAATGGTAAGAGTCAGAAAACCACTATGGTTCAACTGAGATAGTCCCTATATAATTCGTAAATTCAAGGAAATTCATGTCTAATCGTTGGTGGGAGATCGTCGTAAAATGCGAGCCAGTTCTAGAAGAATCAGTTTTTTGGCGACTCGAAAAGTTTGGTTGTTCGGGAACAGCTACCCAAGTTAAAGTTGTCGATGACGATCTAAGCACCGAACTTCAATTCGATCTCAACGAGAAAATTGAAATTCGGACTTATATCCCTGAGATCGCCACTCAATTGTTAGATTTGGCTGCTTTATCGATGTGGCTAGAACAAGATGCAAAATTGCTAGAAGTATCTATACCAGAAGCAGAATGGCATCTAATTGATGAAGAAGATTGGGCGACTAATTGGAAGCAACATTGGCAACCCGCCGAAATTGGCGATCGCTTTTTGGTATATCCTGCTTGGGAAACTCCCCCCGAAGATTCGGACAAAATAATTTTAAAATTAGATCCTGGTGCGGCTTTTGGTACGGGAACTCATCCTACTACCCAATTATGCTTGGAATCGGTGGAAATGAGATTATACAGCGATGCCGAGACTCAAACGATCGCCGATCTTGGTTGCGGTTCGGGTATTTTGTCTCTGGGTGCGGCTTTATTGGGAGCGAAAAAAGTTTATGCCGTCGATACTGATGCTTTATCTACGAAAACCTGTCGCAGTAATTGTCAGTTGAATGAGATCGATCGCCGTCGCTTAATTGTTGCGGATGGCAGTATTGAGAAGCTGATCGAAACAGGAGAAACTTTTGATGGCATTATGTGTAATATTTTGGC
The DNA here is from genome assembly GCF_058530065.1 of Waterburya sp. Classification (NCBI taxonomy): domain Bacteria; kingdom Bacillati; phylum Cyanobacteriota; class Cyanophyceae; order Pleurocapsales; family Pleurocapsaceae; genus Waterburya; species Waterburya sp. The sequence goes on from NZ_JBZNBU010000305.1 coordinate 3,358, forward strand.
TGATGTCATCATAGAATTATTTCCTCAGTTCAATCAGATTACTCACGAAAAGAGTTGGGCGGTTCTCAGTGGAATTTTAATTACTCAAGCAGATGCGATCGCCGATGTGGTAGAAAACAATGGTTGGACGGTAGCCGCACTTTGGAAGCGAAAAGATTGGTGTTGTTTTAATATCCGTCGTTCGGAATATTAAATATTAATCGATTTGAAAACGAGTTATTAATAAGTGTTTGAATTCTACTTTTTGTTTGGATTCTCCAAATCTCTAGCTACCGATCGAAATCATTAGTGGTATCTACTAATATTTTGCCTCTGCTAAATCGGCATTGAATTTATCGCACCAAAGGGTAACTTCATCATATTGAGCGGGGTTAAAATCTAACGGCCAACGATAAATTTGTTTTCCTTCATCTAAATTCAAACCAGAAAATAGGGTATCTTCGCTAAATTCATCATTTTTAGAAAAGCCTATTTTGGGATCGGGTGCACCATCAAATTTAAAATTATCTTGAAGAACTAGATAATGAGTTTCCCCTTGTTTGATTATTTGAAACTCTCCACTTACTGTATGACCACCTTGCCCGATAAAGCTACCAGTTTCGATTAATTCTCCTTCCTTTAAAATATCTTCTGCCTGTACTAATGTGGGAATCATAGCAAAAGTCAATGCCGACAATAGCCAAATTACTCGTTTCATATTTTTTTATTTATTGTAAGTTTACTTCAATTTAATTTACCGAAAATATCTTAATCAACCCTGAGAAAATCTCAAGAAAATGATTAGAGAATCCAAAAGCAGGACTAAGTAAGATCCTGTCTACTTTGTATAAGGTGCAGTGAATGGAAATAAAGTCACTGTATAAAGCGATCGC
>NZ_JBZNBU010000306.1:0-1964 GCF_058530065.1 Waterburya sp.
CCAGATTTATCTATTAAAGTGCAAAAAGCTTTAAAAATCGCTTTAAATCTTGTTTGATATTATTTTTTGGGTATTGGGTTTGTAAAGTGCGATCGCCTTAAAAAGAAACAGTAAAATTTTTTGAGTTAGGTGGGAACTATATAAATAACCATCAAAAAAGCTTAAATAATGGACTTATTTAATCCATCTATCGAACAGCTAGTCACGGAAATTATAGCTGTGAACAATGCTTGGAAAGAGGCACAAGATTTATTTGATCGCGCCGATAATCATTTAGCTAATTCTCTACGAGATTTAAAAGCACGTTTACAAGTACGACTTTTACGCAGCTACGCACCAGAATTAGTTTATCTCACGATAGATACCGATCCCGATCGCGATTATGATGAACCGCTTTACGGTTTGCGGTTAGTTAAATCTGTTAATGGCAGACAAGACGCTGCACATATGCCAATAAGAATTGCGGAAGAGAATTTGTCGGCAGCAGAGTTACAGCAGTTCGTTCAAAGCTAACTATACAGAGGAACAAATTAATGATTGATAGTATCAACAATATATTTTATATAGTTATTGTCATTGTAGCTTTTGTAATTGGCATCGTAGAAACAGTTTCGATCGCTAATTATCAAAGGAAAGATTGTGACACGACAAGAAAAGCGATCGCCATTCTGCAAAAATATCAAGGTGGTTATATAAAAATAGACAAAACAGAAAAAGTAGATAAAACAATAATTAGATGGTTAACTCAATATCTTAAAGGAGAATCTACCCCATCAGCTTTTAAACCCGAACAAAGTAAAAGCAATGATTTTATTTTGCTTGCTTATCCTTCAGTTTTAGGTAAACCAGTACCTAGAAGCCCTGTAAGTTTTGCTCCTGCTTTGTTAACTGCTATAGGTATTCTAGGAACTTTTAGCGGTATTTTCTTGGGTTTGCGAGGAGTAGATTTAGAAAATATCAATGAATCTCAACAATTAATAGAAGCTAGCCAAAAGCTGTTGATGGGAATGAAAACGTCCTTTTCTACCTCTTTATTAGGATTAGGCGCAGCTATCACCTTTATTCTAATCTTATCTTTAGGAGCAAATAAACGTACTTTAATTCGGAATCGTTTGCGTAAAAAACTGAGCGATATTGCTTTTTTAGAAAATCCCAATCGTCTTTTATCCCGTTTAGATAATGATGGCAATATAGAAGTAGCTAAAACTCTAGAAACTGTTGCTAACAATTTATCGGGTTTAAACGCTGATGCAATTGCTAATGCGATTAAAAGTGCGATTGCTTCTCCCGATAGTCCTTTGGTTTTGGAATTAAAACAAATTATCCACAACACATCTGATTTATCTAGTTTAACACCCAAAGCGATCGCTTCTGCCACTAGCGATAACTTAACAGTTCTAATTAATCCTATTACTGAGGAAATAAAACAACTGCGAGAACTTCAAGCAAGCCAAGGACAAACTGTAGAAACTTTGGTTAAACAGTTACGCAACGAATTAATTGAACCTGTAGTTACCAGATTGGATCAGAGTGCGGAATTAACTAAAGAAGCCTCCGCAGCAGTAACAGATTTGAAAAATGAGTTAGGCGATATTAGTACCAGTTTGGCTGGTGCGGTTGAAACCATTCAAAGTTTTCAACAGGATACTTTAACTCGTCTACAAGAATTTGCTAATAATCTACAATCTATTCTCGGTCAATTCCGCACCGATACTCAAGGGGTAATGGAACAGGTTGCGGTAGAAATAAAAGAAGCAGTAAATCAAAGCACTACAGGAATGGAAGCACAACGAACGGCTTTTGAAGCTAGTGCTAATCAAGCTTCTCAAACTTTTAGAGGAATTAGGGAAGACTTACAAGCTGCACTCGATACACAGGCACAACAACAAAAACAAATGTTACAAGAGGTTCAAAATTCAACTGAAGGTATTTTAGTCAAAGCTAACGAAGCTTTCCAAAATCAA
>NZ_JBZNBU010000307.1:0-11233 GCF_058530065.1 Waterburya sp.
AGTTTCGGGTTCGTATCTATCTTTCTCGCTTACTTCTATTATTTTGAGAGCAAGATCGATATTAGTAGAAATCTCATTTTGAAGATTGTTTAATTCTTTTTTGTTTAAAGAGTCTGAAATAACGTTAATATAAACAAGATTATCTTTGATCGAAGTTATATTAGTTTCAATAAATCGTGACAAGGATTTTTTTAGCTTTTTAATGTCGGAAGTCGAATATCCTGAATCTAATAGATACGAAGCAATATGTACTGGACTGAAATCAAAAGCATTTAATCCACAACAATCTTTTACACAATATACTTCACAACATTTAATTAAATATTCAATCACCTCTGGCATAGCACATTTCAATCTCAGGCAAACTATTCACTTTTAATGTATTAAATATTTTAGCTTTTATATATTTGGAATTTTTTGCGACACTTGTACATACGTAAATATCATCGATGCCATGTCAAAACCACATATAACCTGTTGATAGGTTTAGCAAAATCAGTAAATTGATAGATATGTAGAACGTATGGATTAAAAAATAGATGACCAACAAAAAAAATCTTGTCGTAGTTGGTAACGGTATGGTTGGTCATAAATTCCTCGAACTGATGGTACAGAAAGATGTATCGAGTGAGTGGAATTTAGTTACCTTCTGCGAAGAACCTCGTGTGGCATATGATCGCGTTAACCTCAGCGGTTACTTTTCAGGTAAAACCGCAGCGGATTTGACTTTAGTACAGCCTGGGTATTATCAGGATAATAATATAGAAATTTATATTGGCGATCGCGTTACCAGTATCGATCGCGCTAATAAAAAAGTAATCTCAGCTAATGGTAAAGAAATTATTTATGACAAATTAGTCTTGGCAACTGGTTCTTATCCTTTTGTGCCTCCCATTAAGGGTAACGATAGCCCTGGTACTTTCGTTTACCGCACTATTAATGATTTGGAAGGGATGGAAGCCTGGGGTAACAAGCCCGATGTAAATGTGGGTGTCGTCGTTGGCGGTGGCTTACTAGGGTTGGAATGTGCTAACGCCCTCAAAAATATGGGTTTACAAACTCATGTAGTAGAATTTGCTCCCCGTTTGATGCCCGTACAGATCGATGAAGTAGGCGGAGAAGTACTGAAAAATAAGATCGAAGAGTTAGGCATTCAGGTACACACCAGCAAGGCTACTACTAATATTGCTAGCGAAGATGGCAAGCTAGTTAAGATGGAATTTGCCGATGGTGGTGAGTTAGAAACTCAGATGATTGTTTTCTCCGCTGGTATTCGCCCCCGCGATGAGTTGGCTAGAGAATGCGAACTAGCCATTGGACAGCGTGGCGGTATTGTAATTGACGAAGACTGTCGCACGAACGATCCCAATATATACGCGATCGGCGAATGTGCGCTGTATAACGGGCGCATTTTTGGTTTGGTCGCCCCTGGCTATACAATGGCGGAAGTAGCCAGCGATAAGCTAACTGGTGCGGGAGAGCAAAGCTTTACTGGGGCGGATATGTCTACCAAGCTGAAGTTATTGGGGGTAGATGTAGCTAGCTTTGGAGATAACTTCGGACGTACTCAGGGGGCGAAAGAATTAGCCTTCAACGATACGATCAAAGGTACTTATAAGAAGTTGGTAGTTTCCGAAGATGGCAAGCTACTACTGGGTGGTATTTTAATCGGCGATGCTTCCGCTTACGGCAATCTTCTACAGCTAGTACAAAATAAAATAACTCTTCCTCCCCATCCCGAAGATTTATTAGTACCTCCCAGAGAAGGAGGAGGCGCAGCATTATTAGGAGTAGATAACTTACCCGATACAGCCCAAATCTGTTCTTGTAACAATGTTTCCAAAGGAGATCTCTGTACTGCCATTGCCGATGGAGTAATGGATCTGGGAGAACTAAAAAGCTGTACTAAAGCTGGTACGGGTTGCGGTGGTTGCCTACCTCTAGTTAAAGACATCCTCAATACCGAATTGAAGAAAGTGGGTGTAGAAGTTAAAAACCACGTTTGCGAACACTTCGCTTATTCCCGTCAGGAACTTTATCATCTAATAAGGGTAAATAAAATTAAAACCTTTGCTGATTTACTAGCCCAACACGGCACTGGTAAAGGTTGTGAAATCTGTAAACCCACCGTTGCTTCGATCCTCGCTTCTACTTGGAACGAACATATTTTAGATAGTCCCCACGTTGGCTTGCAGGATACTAACAACTACTATCTAGCTAACATCCAAAAAGACGGTACGTATTCCGTCATTCCCCGTATTCCTGGTGGCGAAATCACTCCCGAAAAACTCATCGTCTTGGGAGAAGTGGCTCAAGAATTCGGACTTTACACTAAAATCACTGGCGCACAACGGGTAGACTTATTCGGCGCGAGGGTAGATCAACTGCCCGAAATCTGGAAAAAACTAGTAGCTGCGGGTTTTGAATCTGGACACGCTTACGGCAAGGCGTTGCGTACCGTTAAATCCTGCGTTGGTAGTACCTGGTGTCGCTTTGGGGTAGATGATTCTACTGGTTTAGCAATTGAACTAGAACAACGCTATCGCGGTTTGCGATCGCCCCACAAATTAAAATCGGCAGTATCTGGCTGTACTCGCGAATGTGCCGAAGCCAAAGGCAAAGACTTTGGCATCATTGCTACGGAAAACGGCTGGAACTTATACGTCTGCGGTAACGGCGGTATGACTCCTCGCCATGCGGTTTTATTAGCTACGGATCTTGATAAAGAAACCCTGATTAAATATATCGACAGGTTCTTAATGTTCTATATTCAAACCGCCGACAAACTACAACGTACTTCTGTCTGGTTTAGCAAATTGGAAGGCGGAATTGACTACCTCAGAAGCGTGGTTATTGATGACTTTCTAGGAATCTGTGACGAACTAGAAGCCCAAATGCAGCACCTAGTAAACACCTATCAATGTGAGTGGAAAACCACTATCGAAGACGAAACCAAACTGCAACGTTTCCGTCATTTTGTTAACAGCGATCGCCCCGATCCTAATTTAACCTATGTGGAAGAACGAGGACAAAAACGCCCCGCCACCCCCGAAGAAAAACAACAATTAACCGTATAACCCGTAGGGGCTGTTCGGACGCGAAGCTAATCCTTTAGGGCGAACAGCCCCTACAATAATTAACCATTAACAATACATAATCAACATGGTTCAAACAATACCCGAACATACAGCAACCCAATGGGAAACCGTCTGTCAAATTAGCGATATTCAACCCAATACAGGAGTCTGCGCCCTATTTAACGACCAACAAGTAGCTATTTTCCGCGTTGGCGAAACTGAGGAAGTTTACGCCCTCTCTAATTACGATCCCTTTGCAAAAGCATACGTTCTTTCTCGCGGTTTAGTAGGAGACAGACAAGGAGTAACTAAAGTTGCAGCACCCATCTACAAACAAAACATCAACCTACAAACAGGAGAATATCTCGACGATCCTGAAATTAAAATTCCTACCTATCCCGTCAGAGTAGTTAATGGCGAAGTACAACTCAGTGCTGTGGCTTAAAAATTTATAGATTTTGCTGACGGGCGATCGCTTTTTCTAAGAATTTAGGCGATCGCTTTTTTCTGGCAATGTTTTACTCAATACTTTTTGCCATTCTCCATTACGCAATTTTCGTTGTATAAGAAAATTAAGTATTGTGATTTAAAAAATTCATAGCTCTTACTAACAAGATATCGTTTTTTTTGACAATTAGTTTTATGGTTTTGTCAATGAGTATAAATTCATAGTCAATAAGCAAAAAAAAGATTTTTGTTAAGTTAGATAAATTTGCTAGTTTTAAAATTTCTGTATCTTTTATTAGAAGTGAGTTACAGCAATAACAAATAAATTATAAAAACAGTATTTAAAAAACACCCCATCATACTTTTATTTTATTGTTGATATAGTCAACAAAATATCACAGTTCTAGAATGCAGCAAACTCATTATGTAATTCTCATTAAGAGACTTAATATTTATTTACTTAACTATTTTTAATATTTAATGATTAAAAGCGATCGAGATTGTCATCCAGTCTAGAATTTCTGTCGGAAAAATTATTTTCCTCTTCCGACGACCGATCGGATTCAATAAATTTTTTAATTTGTCTTTCCCAATCGCGACCTATTTGTACGGTAATATCAGATTTCAAATATCCCGTACTTTCCACAACCACTTCTCCTACTCCCAAAATAGATTTAACTTCGTTGGCTGCTTTATCATCTCCAGATTGAGCAATTACTCTAGTTATGGGTAAAGGATCTTGCCAGTTTTTAGTAGCGAATACTCTTCGATAACCTGCGGCTCTAAGAGTATCTAAAGCTGATTGTAATATTTGCTGATCTCTGGTGCTATCTTGAACTGCAATTCTGATTCGAGGATTGCGGACGCTAAAACTGCTATTTAAACTGGCATAGGTATTGCGAGCATTATTATAATCGCGGTCGTAGGATGGCATATTAAAATGAGAGATCATCAGCTTATTAATAGCTTCATAATCAGGTAACCAATAACTCACTGCCTCGTCGCCACTATTAAAATCTCCTGGTAACATCATCATGTTAATGTTAGAGCGATCGCGTTTGGAGGCAAAATTAGCTAATGCCATCAATTCCCTAACTGTCAGATTGGTATCTAAATGAGATTGAATTACCGAAAGGATTTTGGGTATTTTAACTACTGTTGCAGGTTTAAGAGTCTGTTCTACTGCCGAGCGCATTAACATTTGTTGTCGCTGGACTCTAGAAATATCTCCATAGTCATCGTAACGATAGCGTAAAAACTGCATGGCTTTATCCCCATCTAAATGCTGAATGCCTTTTTTCAGATCGATGTAGAGATGTTGGCTAAAGTCATTGTATTTCATATCTTTGGGAACGTTAACCGTTACTCCACCCAAAGCATCGATTAGTTTTTCTACTCCTTGGACATTAACTCGCACGTAGCGATCGATATTAATTCCGCCCAATAGATCGCTAGCAGTAGCAGCAGCCAAAGCTGGACCGCCATACTCATTAGCGTGGTTGATTTTTCTTCTACCATAACCATCAAGATAAACTTTGGTATCTCTAGGAATAGATAGCACCGATACCTTCTCTTGTTTAGGATCGAAGCGCAGCAATAACATACTATCGCTCAAACCATCAAAGGAATTTACCAAATGGTGATAGCCAACATCTTGCTTTTCAAAGTCTAAGCCTTTTCGTTCGAGATCGGCACTAATAACTTTTATCCCCAATACCAAAACATTTACGGGTCGATCTAATTCTGGAAGGTTAAGATTTTTGGCACTTACAGTTTTTTCTTGACTAAAGACTTTTTGTTCTTCGGGGGTTAATTCTGCTTTTTGTAGAGGAGAAGCTGTGGAAAGAGCAACTGCTAAGAATGCACCAACTCCTGCGGAGATTAAAGAAACGGCTGTCAAACCCAAACCGACTAGAATTGCTCTCGTCTTATTCAATTTTCTCGTTTGATTCCTAGAGCGACTATAGTTTATTGAATCAAATCTAGCAGAAGACTGTCTGCCTGAAGAGTCTGTAGTATAAGCTTTTCTAATTGGCACTGGATACCCTCATGCTAAATAAAAATTAATTATGTCTTTAAAATAAAGTTAAGATTTTTAGATACACAAATATAATTCAATTAATATTAACAGCTATTTGTTTATTTGTTGGTAAAAACACTCAGACTGGAAATTAAGATGGTGGAGTCAGCACGAGCAAAAGCAGTCAAGTATGAAGGAAAGCGATCGCTATCTTAAAAATTATTTTAAATTTTAGCTTCCTCACTAAAGTAACGACAGTTTACACTATTCGCAACCAACAAGATAAATTTATCTTTTACGATTCAAGCGAGACATTAGCACCGTACAAGTGATGAAATAGGCAGCAGTAACCATAGTATTGGCATAAAGTAAGCGAAACGAGAGGATTTCCGACATATTTGCAGCACCTACAGAAAAACAAGCGTAGCAAATTAACCAAACGATCGCTAAACTAAGAGACTGACGACTAACTATTTTTTGTTCCCGATTTTTGGCTCGATCGCTTTGGGGAGATAGATACAAAGCAAATATTGAAGGAATAATACCAACAACAGGTAATAAATAAACCCATAATTGGAGATGTCGCTCTATAGTTGACGTAGGTGGTAATCGATCGTTCATGCTTAAATCTATTCCAAATAAAATTACAGCAATTGTTTTAGCAGGGGGTGAAAGCTCTCGCATGGGACGGGATAAAGCTTTACTGACAATGGGCGGTCAAACATTACTAGTTCGTACTTGCGCGATCGCTTTGGATGTTAGCGAGCGAGTCTATGTGGTAACTCCCTGGATTGAAAAGTATCGTTCTGTGTTGCCTCCTGATTTTCATTTAATTAAAGAGAAATTAGTTTTGCCAGCAAAATCTAATGCTCCCATAATTGGTTTTACTCAAGCTTTACAGTTGGTAGATACAGAATGGGTACTATTACTGGCTTGCGATCTGCCCTATTTATCTTCATCCCAAGTAAAACAGTGGTCTGGGTATTTGGCAACAGTATTACCCACAGAAATCGCTCTCTTACCTCGTAATCGTAAGGTTTGGGAAGCATTATGTGGTTTTTATCGACGGGAAAGCATAACTTCTCTAGAAACTTATTTACAAACAGGTAAAATGTCTTTTCAAGGCTGGTTAACAAACCAATCCGTCCGAGAATTACCTATAAGCGATCCCAATTGTTTGTTTAACTGCAATACTCCCGCAGATTGGCAAAGAGTTATGAACAGTAATTAATTATTTGATTTCATTTGGGTTTTAAGTTGTTGCAGATCTTGGCGATCGAATCCTTTACTCCTCAAGCCCACAAGCTGATGATAGACAAAAACCGCCTCTATTTTTCTCTGGGGATTTTCTTTATCTTGCCAAGACCAATATTGATGGGGACTATGTTGGTGAATTTTGTTTCTTTTACCTGAAAAACCGAGTAAATTATTAACTTCTTTTAAACTAAGAAAACTACTGTTGGCAGCAAATTTTGTTCGGTAGCGACTGCGATAATATCTTTGAAAAAGCTTGCGCCATTTTTGCTTGGTTAATTTACTTTGATCGCTCTGACAAAGATTGAGTTTATAATTAGACTCCAAAGAGCGATCGCAACTATTAATTACAGTTTGACTGGAGGCTGGTTGCCCCAAGATGGGGGTTGTCAAACTGAAAAAAGCCAGTAGAATCGTAAAGAATATTTTCCTCATGAGATAGTAGTTTGATTGTGTATGAGAGGGTATCTATATTCAGCATTCCCGACTTTCAGAATTAAAATAGCAACTGCGATCGATTTTCTCATTTAATTTACCAATCTGACTCCCTCGTCATTGCCAAATAACTTCACGGCAAAAAATAAATATCTCAGCATAATCAATTACCCACTACCCACTACCGTACGGGCGGTTCGCGAACCGCCCCTACCTACTACCTACTACCTACTCTAAATGCCCATTGAATCTCGTACCCCTTCTCGAAAATCTAGTAACTCTCAAGTAAAACTAAAATATTTTCAACAATTTATTTGGGAATTAATTTCATCCTGGCAAAAATTAGACTGGATCTTATTACTAGCGGTGGCAGGACTAACTTTTTTTGGCGGTTTAACTATCTACAGCACCGAGTTAGGGGAGAGACATAGCTATAGCTACCAACATTGGATGATTAGTGTTTTAGGTCTGCTTTTAGTAATGGTGATATCTCGCTGGAATTATCGAATCTTGTTACGTTGGTATTGGGCAATTTACGCCTTAACCAATATCTCTTTAATTGCAGTAATGGTAGCGGGAGTTAGCGCCAAAGGAGCGCAACGGTGGATTACAATCGCAGGATTTAATGTCCAGCCTTCAGAATTTGCCAAACTGGGTATGGTAATTGTCATAGCTGCCCTTTTACACGATCGCGATGGGGCAGATTTAGCTACTGTCATCCGAACTTTAGCCATTACCGCTATTCCCTGGGGATTGGTTTTTTTACAACCAGACTTGGGAACTTCTCTGGTATTTGGCGCGATCGTGATTACGATGCTTTATTGGGCAAATGCCAAGACGGGGTGGCTGGTGTTAATGATTTCCCCTTTGTTTTCCGCTATTTTGTACCATTTATATCTTCCTGGTTGGGTATTATGGGTTTTGAGCGTCGCGGGGATTGCTTGGCTAACTCTACCAGTGAAACTCGTTTCTACTTTAAGTGCGATAGCGATTAACTTAGGTGCGGTGGAGTTGGGTAATGTTTTTTGGGGACTGTTAAAGGACTATCAAAAAGCCAGATTAATTATGTTTCTCGATCCCGAACAAGATCCTTTGGGGGGTGGCTATCATTTAATCCAATCTCGGATTGCGATCGGTGCTGGAAAATTGTGGGGACAAGGATGGCATCAGGGTACGCAAACTCAGTTTAATTTTATTCCCGAACAACACACAGATTTTATTTTTTCAGCGGTGGGAGAAGAATTTGGCTTTGTCGGCAGTATTTTATTATTGTTGGTTTTTTGGCTCATTTGCGTGCGTTTGGTCTGGATTGCTTGTCACGCTCAAGATAATTTTGGTTCGTCGATCGCGATCGGAGTTTTGGCTATTTTAGCTTTTCAAATTACCATCAATCTCAGCATGACTATCGGACTCGCCCCTATTACGGGTATTCCTTTGCCCTGGATGAGTTATGGTAGATCTTCTCTACTATCAGGATTTTTAAGTTTGGCTCTAGTCGAATCTGTCGCCAATCATCGAGACAGTAAAACTAGAAAATCTTCTTTATCCGAAAAGAAATAATTCGATTCACGATCGCATTAGCTATTTATTTTATCGACACAAAAAGAGTCGGACAATTATTAGATAAAAGCCAACTCTCTTTTTTATTTTTTATTTAGGTTGAATCTTAACCGTAGGATTCGATTTTTTCTCGACCGTCGGGCATCACAGGAGCAAATTTTTTGAGACCGAGGTACTGTTGTAAGATATTCCAAATATAAAGAGGATTGAGAATCGCATAACGCTGCCACAATCGCTTGGGTTCTTGGGTAAGGCGGAAAAACCATTCTAAACCCGCATCTTGCATCCATTTAGGAGCTTGGGGTAAAGTTCCTGCATGAAAATCGAAAGCAGCACCCACCGCCAAAATAGGAATATTAAGTAAGTTACGATATTCATAAGCCCAGGTTTCCTGTCTGGGACAACCCAAGCCTAAAAAGACCGCACTAGCACCTGAATTCTTAATACGCTGTACTAGTTCCGCCCTTTCCAATTCCGACAGTCGTCTGAATTTAGATGCTTCCATGCCAACAATCTGAATACTTGGATACATCTTGCCTAAGTTATCAGCAAACTTTTGTAAAGTCTCCTTTTTACTGCCATAAAGGTAGATACTCAATCCTTCTTGAGTTAAGGCTTCTGCTACTTTTAAAGTTAGATTGGGACCATAAACGCGATCTGGTAATCGTTTGCCATACAACCAAGATAAAGCCCAGCGAACTGGCTGTCCGTCTGGAACTACCAAATCCAGACCATTCAAACGTCTAGCATGAGTGCGGTCTAGAAAACCCGTCATCACACCATGTACTGCTAAAGCACTAACAGAGCAAGCCTGTCGATTTTTGGCTGCTGTCACTATTTGATCGACGGCAGCATTGTAATCGATCGCATTAATGTTAACTCCTAATATGGAATGTTTTCCGAAGTCTATTGTTACTCTTTCCATCTTTCTACACCACTTTCATAAATCTCAGTCAAGATTTGATTAATATTGTATTTTAGAGACCAGTCTGGGTAGTGAGACTTGAATTTTGCCAAGTCGCTAATATACCAAATGTGATCTCCGCTACGGTTGTTTTCCGTGTATGAATAGTCTAATTTTTTGCCTGAAAGTTTTTCTGCAATTTCGATCGCTTCTAACATAGAACAGTTACTTTCTCTACCACCCCCAATGTTGTAAATTTCCGCGACGCGGGGGTTTTTGTAGAATTCGTAAAAAGCAGCGATTAAATCTGAGGAGTGAATATTGTCGCGGACTTGTTTTCCTTTGTAGCCATAAATAGTGTAGGGCTTGCCAATGGCAGTACATTTCACTAAATATGCCAAGAAACCATGTAATTCCGTACCAGAGTGGTTTGGCCCAGTCAAACAGCCACCTCTAAAAGAAGCAGTGCGAATACCAAAATAACGCACGTATTGTTGAAGCAAAACATCAGCAGCAACTTTGGATGCGCCAAATAAAGAGTGCTTGCAGTTATCAATGCTCATAGTTTCGGGAATCCCTGGATAATAGGGATGAGAAGCATCGATTTCCCAGCGTTTTTCTTGCTCGATTAAAGGTAAAGCATTAGGAGTATCTCCGTATACTTTATTGGTAGAGGTAAAAATAAATACAGCTTCGGGACAATATTCGCGAGTTGCCTGCAATAAATTTAAAGTACCGTTGGCATTAACTGTAAAATCAGAAAAAGGATCGCTAGCAGCCCAATCATGGGATGGTTGAGCGGCAGTATGGATAATCAAAGAAATGTTATTGCCATAGTGCTGAAAGATTTCTTTGATTTTGTCGTAGTCTCTGATGTCTACTTCTTTGTGGTAGTAGTTATCGATTTCTTTTTCCAGTCTTTGGCGATTCCATTTAGTAGAAGCTTCTTCTCCAAAGAAAAACTTCCGCATATCGTTGTCGATCCCAACAACATCCATACCAATACTACTAAAGAATCTGACGGCTTCCGAGCCTATTAAACCAGCCGAACCAGTGATAAGTGCTACGCCCATACTTGAATTTTATTTCTAATTATTTATTTAACTTACTGCTAAGCTTTGTTACACGAACCCAACCAAAAAAAGACTAATTAATCTAGATATTTTGGCTTAGTTTTTGCGTATTTTCTACTAGGTATATTCACGAGGAATTGTTGCAATATTACTATAGAAATCGTTAATATGTCGATACCTAATAGAGTAACTTCATCATAAAAATATTTGGACAAAGAAAATGTATAGATGTTATGATTTGAGGTTTTAAGTAACTCCTCTCAAGCTATAAGTAAGTGGGTGTAATTAAATATAAAATAGCTATGGCAGGGGTTAGGTGGTAGGGTGTTGGGAAAAGATTAACTATTTGGGTCTTACAAATGATTCTGCCTACCTACTTAAAATGTATATCCTCCAATGGATAATTTACAATTCACTTGGACTAGGGTAATTTTGTCCTAAAATTCTAGAAAACCGATTCCAT
>NZ_JBZNBU010000308.1:0-2307 GCF_058530065.1 Waterburya sp.
CCGCAGTGCGAGAGGTTTTTCCCGATTTGGTATAAATTATTCAGAGCGATCGCTAAATAGAATAGCGATCTGGCTAGTTTATAAAATCTCTATTGTATGGCTAACACAATTTTCATTTGCTTGATGGCAGTCGATCGCCAAGACATTATCTTGCCGATTAATGACTGGACTAAAGATGTTGGGGATTTATTACAGCAAGCCTACGATAATCTACCAGATAGCGGATTAATATGTATGGGAGGGAGAAGAGGAATACCTCTTCATGTACTAAACCGCGTCTACTTTGAAAACCATAGTTTTTATAGAGGCATAGGGAAAAGGGAAAAGGGTTTATGAGTCTTCCAGTACTGTCAGCATAAAACTCCAGTTTTGAATATGGACGTGGTTTAATTGAAATTAGAAATTTCTGCCAATTTAGAGGTTTAAGCTTTTTAGATCGCGATTGTGCGACACTCCAGGGATTCGAGTTAGTTACCGCCATCCAATCCTTAACGAATATTATTAATGAATTACTTTCCGACCGCGAAATTGTCAGAAGTATTGTTGCCAAATATTTTTATGGTACGAAAAAAATTAACTGTCAAGAACGAATGAGAAAATCATTTGCCGAATCGAAAGTAAATCTAGACTAAAACTGGGAAAGTGAGCGAGAATATGCATTGTTTTCCTTAATCAAATCCTTCCTCTTCGTTATGTCCGATGCTTTAGCAAACAACAAAGTTTTTTTATATGTTACAGCAGTTTAGTATCTAATAGCAGTTATGGCGATCGCTATTTTAAAAGTTCTGTATCTGGAATTAGTAGCGAATTGATGGAGGTATAATTGGTTCAAATAACAGGCGCGATCGACCCACAGTAAGTAGCAAGACACAAATAAAGTTTTGGTTGAGGTAGTTAGTAGTTAGTAGTTAGTAGTTAGTAGTTAGTAGTTAGTAGTTAGTAGTCAAGATTTGGGTAGACTTCATACTTGTTTACATAGTTATGTTTATTGTTCCCTATCTACTTACCATAAAAAAATCAATAGAAAGTAGTAAGTTAGTTACTGTGAAGATTTTTAAGCCAAATAAACAGTTACCCTATTTACGTCCATGTCTACTAGTCAAAGATCGACAAATTGCTAGAGCGCACTATTAAACTTATTTATTAACAACTGGCTATCTTTAACCTTATTTAGATACCCTCTAATATCTCCAAAACCCTGAAGTGCTTGTTCGATCGAGCGAGAATTCTCAACACCTTCACTTGCTAGATACTCTCGAATAATTAAAGATTCTGGAATTTTAAATAATAATAGGATGGCTGCGATAATTACGCCAGTCCTATCTTTGCCAGACGTGCAATGAATTAGAATTGGAAGTCGAACATCTGGTTGAGATATTTGATTAATTACTCTATTGACCCACATTCGGACTTTGCCACTGCTTGTTTCGTAATTTTCCACCCGATCTGCTACTGGTATATGCAGATATTGACAGTTAAATGTTTTTTCGTCGGCACCTTTTCTTAAATTAACTATGGTAGGAATTTTTAAGATCTCATGATGCTCGAACACACCATTAATACTGCCACCTCGATAGAGGACATTCTCAGGAAAAACATGACTAGCACTTGCAGCATTGAGAAACTTACCAACGTCACGAAAATTTTTGACTACGCTCAATTTCATTGAATATAAATTCAGGCATAAAAACCGATTGATAGCTTAATTTAAAGAGTTAAAATCAACGATGTGATTATTTTACTTGTCTAAAACAGAATTTTAGGCTAATCTTCCATAGAAATAAGTAATCGCGATCGGACAATTTCTGTATCCAATTTGTACCCTACCCGCAGCAATAGTATATATATTGTCATCTAAATTCACCGCCAACTCAAACAAAATATTTACCAGTATTTATATACTAACGTCTGGTATTGACAAGATCTGGTTTGAGGTCTGCCGAGAGAACTGTAAAAGCAACATAAAAGTTATGGATTATTAAAAATATGAGTCATAAGAAGTTTTTATCTAATAGAAAAACAAAATCCAATACAGGATTTGGCGCGATCGCCACAAATACGGTCAAATCTATCGATAACAAACGTTTCAAGTTGGGGCTTGCAGTATCTTTAGCAGCAGTTTGCCTGTCAAAACCGCTTCGCTCGGCAAACTCTACAGAAATAAATGACTCAGTGGCACCAAATTCATTTTCGGGCATCAATTCTGACTCGGATCGGAGTAGATCTAAATTTTCCCTACTGCCACGGATATTCAATCGTCTCGGTCAATCGACCAAAACTCAAACAAGTAATTTGACTCAAACAAAG
>NZ_JBZNBU010000309.1:0-6282 GCF_058530065.1 Waterburya sp.
CTTGTAATTGCTTTCTATAATTATCCCAGTCTCCCAGTCTCCCAGTCTCCCAGTCTCCCAGTCTCCCAGCCTCCCAGTCTCCCAGCCTCCCAGTCTCCCAGCCTCCCAGTCTCCCAGCCTCCCAGTCTCCCAGTCTCCCAGCCTCCCAGTCTCCCAGTCTCCCAGTCTCCCAGCCTCCCAGTCTCCCAGTCTCCCAGCCTCCCAGTCTCCCAGTCTCCCAGTCTCCCAGTCTCCCAGTCTCCCAGCCTCCCAGTCTCCCAGCCCAGTCTCCCGAAAGAGGATCGAAATCAAAACCTAAATCCTGGGCAATAGCTTGAGTAAGACCGATACGGTTATAACTAGGCGAACGAGCGATCGCAATTATTAAATCTCTCAATTGTTCTTGTTGGGGACATTCCCCAAAGATATGCAAACCATCTCTAATTTGGGCTTCTTTTAATTCGCAAAGATAGCCATCGGCGACGGCAAGGAATTGAGCTAAAGTTTTGGTGTCGCTGGGTTGGATGCCCAAATCTTCGTTGAGATTTTCTGCTTGGACTAGTTTGGTAATGCGACTGCTAATTACATCGAGTCGGCTGGGGTCTAGACTCTGGGCTGCGTAATATTCATCGATTAACGCCTCTAATTTTTCTAAACCACCATATAACTCGGCACGGGTCAGGGGTGGGGTAAGATGGTCGATAATGACCGCTTGCGATCGCCTTTTTGCCTGAGATCCTTCTCCTGGATCGTTAACAATAAAGGGATAAAGATGGGGAATTGCTTGTAGTGCCACTTCGGGATAGCAATTTTGGGATAAAGCCAGACTTTTTCCTGGCAACCATTCTAAATTACCGTGTTTGCCCACATGAACGATCGCTTGTACCCCAAAGCAACTACGCAACCAATGATAGTAGGCTAAATATTCGTGGGTGGGTTCGAGATCTGGGGCATGGTAATTCAAACTCGGATCGCGATCGTAACCCCGCGATGGCTGGATGCCTACAAACACATTTCCCAACTGTATTCCTGGTATCTCTATCTCTCTTTGTCCCCTTGTCCCCCAGTCCCCTTGTCCCCCAATCCCCTTGTCTCCCCATCTAGCAGTAATGCCTTCTCGCACTGTTGGGGGTAATGTCTCCCAATATTGTTGATATTCTTCTGCCGATAGGGTTTGATAACTCTGACGAGTTTGATAGCTTTCTAAATCGTTAGTAATTCCTTGAGTAAGACGTTGAATTAATTCATCTCCCGTAGCAGGTATATCGGTGACGGTATAGTTGGCTTGTGCTAAAGCTTTTAAGATATTGATACAGCTAGCAGGAGTGTCTAAACCAACCCCATTAGCAATTCTGCCGTCTTTATTGGGATAGTTAGCTAAGATGAGGGCAACTTTTTTATCTTGGTTGGGAGTATTAGCCAGATCGAACCAGTTTTTAGCTAAGTCAGCCACAAAGTTAATACGATCTGGTTGGGGTTGATAGACTACTACATTAGTTTCTAAATCTTCATTCCAAGTTTGTACCGATTTGAACGAGATAGCGCGGGTAATAATTCTGCCATCTACTTCGGGTAATGCCACATTCATAGCTGTATCCCTAGGCATTAAGCCTTGCAAGCTAGATGACCACTGTTCTAGAGTACTGCTGCTAAAGATGACCTGTAAGACGGGAATATTTAACTGTTGCCAAAATTCTAGTTGGGATGATTCCCCAATTTTAGCTAGAGAAAAACTAGTGGTATTGAGCAGAACTTTTAGGGGATTTTCTCGTAGCAAGCTTAATAATTGTTGCTGTATATCGATATTTCTTAAAGAAGAGATAAAAATCGGAATTGGGTTGAGGTTTTTCTTAGCTAAAGATTCGCACAGGCGATCGATTGCTAAAGTATTTCCTGCCAAGTAATGAGAGCGATAAAAAAGTATTCCACAATTAGAATTGACTGAATCTGAGTTATTTTCTGTTGGAATATTGCTTGAATTTTGCCATTGATGAAATCCTATTTCAGCTATAGTTTTTGGTGCTGGAGGCTGATAATTACTATCCAAGCAAGTATCGCTAGCAAATTTTAAAGCATTAGCATAATTTTCTGTTCCTCCTTCCATTAAATAACGCCAAAACTGATTTACTGCCGTCAAGGAAACCGTAGAATGACTAATAAGATCTAGATCGGGAGTATTGTCTCCTGGCAATACAAATAAATCTAAATTATTAATCTCAATAATTTCTTTTACTCTCTCCAATCCATAGTTCCAATAAGTACTTCCACCTAGCAAACGTAGGATAACGATTTTAGCTTTTGCTAAGACTGTCTCTACGTAGACATCAATGCTCAACTGTTGTTGTAAGTTTAAGAGATTAGCTACTCTCAGACTGGGAAAATCTCGCTCCAATAAAGAACTTGCCGAAGCAATAGTTTGAATGTCCGTATCTGCATAAGTAAGAAAAACAATTGGTGCGGGAGATTGTTCGATGAAAATTACTCCTTCCGTATTGGGATTCCAGCCCCCTGGTAAAGCAGCTAATTTGTGCATAAGAGTTGTTGGTCTAATCTTGAGAAATAATTACGGTTTAGATTAAGAGGCAAAAAATAAGCCAAGCTAAGTAGAAGGAGTCAAACTAATTTAATTATCAAAAATGTATTATTGAAGTTAACAAACGATCGCAATAAAATTCAACTAAGGAAACAATTAGAAATATTTGATTGCAATCGGTATTGGTGACAGACAACTTCAAGTTTTAGATAATCTTCCAAAATAGTTTTATTTCTTCAAGATAGATATATATAACTTTTAGAAAATAAACAATGATTGGCACAATTAGTTTAATTGAGTTATCAACAATGAATGGAAAAACAATGTCTTGAATATATACATACAGGCTCGTCAGATTGAGTCTTGCTAGAAATACTTAAAATAGTCAAGTTAATAATTAATGACCGAGATCGAATCAAATACAATCACTGTTTACCAACTAATCCACCGATGGATAAATTACTACACTATCAAGTGGAACAAGAACATATTTTCGAGCAAATTAAAATTCAAATTAGTCAAGATTTGAACTTAGCTGGGATAATTCAAACAGCTATCAATCGTAGCTGCAATTTTTTAAATTTAGATCGTCTGTTAATTTATCAGTTAAATCTTCCTTTAGAAGTTAACGATCTTTCGGAATCAAACCGCACTGTCAATACAGTAACTTACGAAGCAAGAAGAACAAACTCAATATCTTCTGCTTTATATTGTCGAGAAGAAGTCTGCTGGCGAAATTTACCTCAGCGTAAAAACAAATATCATCGGGGATTTAGCCTCGCTATTAATGATGTAGAACAAAATTATGCTGACAATTCTTGCCTCAAATCTTTGATGCAAAAATTTCAAGTCAAGGCTAAAGCGATCGCTTCAATTGTAGTTGGTAAAGACTTATGGGGATTTATCATCGCTCATCAATGTTTTACCACTAGAAAATGGCAAGAAGGAGAAATTGAATTTTTAAGTCAGATAGCTGGATATTTAGAGGTTGCCATCGAACATCACCAATCATATCAGCAATTACAACATCAAAAATATATTCTCGAACAACAAGTTCAAGCTCAAGCGCAACAAATTAAAGACGCCTTAATTGCAGCGGAAGCAGCTAGTAAATCCAAACACGAATTTTTGGGTAGTATGAGTCACGAATTGCGTACTCCCCTAACTTGTGTTATTGGACTTTCCAGCACTTTATTACAATGGTCTTCTACTAATTCTGCCATCTCTCTATCTCCAGAAAAACAACAGCAATATCTACATTTAATTCAACAAAGTGGCAAGCATTTATTAGCTTTAATCGACAATATCCTAGATTTTTCGGATGTTGAGTCAGGAAAAAACTTGTTAGATGTCAAAAAACTTTCTTTAAGCCACATTGCCAGACAATCCTTGTATACGCTGCAAGATAGGGCAAAAGCTAAAAATATCCTTTTGAGTTCGGAAAATAATCTCACCCTAGAAGAAGAGTGTTTCTTCGCTGATGAGATTCGATTGAAAGAAATTTTATTTAATTTACTCGACAATGCCATTAAGTTTACCCCCGAAAATGGCAAGGTAATCTTGCGCGTCTGGCGGGAAAAATATCATGTAATTTTCCAAATAGAGGATACGGGAATCGGAATTGCACCCGATGAAATTCCCTTATTATTTGAAAAGTTCAAACAGATAGAACACTATCGAGATAGAACTCATGGAGGTACTGGTTTAGGATTGGCCTTGACCAAAAAACTCGTAGAATTACACGGTGGTAATATTGAAGTAGAATCATTCTTGGGTACGGGCTCTACTTTTACAGTCTATTTACCTGAGAAAACTCCATTTCCACCGCGATGCGATCGCAATTCCACGATTGTCGAACTCAATAAATCTTCTCAGACAATCATGCTAGTCACAGAAGACGAAGAAAGTGGAACTTTTATCTGCCAACTTTTGAATACTATTGATTGCCAAGTAGTATGGTTGATGGATTCCACTGTGGCAATTAATCAAATTGAACTAGTGCAACCTAGATTGATTGTTATCGACAGTAAATTAGGTGGCTTGGCAGTGAAGCAAGTTGCTCGTGGGATTGCCCATAAATCTGCCCTCGATTCAATGGATTTAATTTTACTTGGGGAAGATGCCCAGCAAGAGTACGAGGGCTTATTTGCGAAATCTGGAGTTGATGGATATCTTGATAAAAATATGAGTCCAACTGAAATAATCAGAAAAATAGGTATATTTCTCAAGTAACTAGTAATAAGTAAAGCCCGAACTACTTATTACAGGCTACTTATTTACTTATTCTGCTGTAGCTTCTTCAACTTCTGGGGCTTCAGCCTTGTTTTCTGGTTTTTCTTGTTCTCTTTTCGCTCTTTGCTTGCGACTAGCTTCCAGGACATCTTCAATTACCTTGAGCAATTGATCCATTTTCTCTAGGTTACTGCGATATAACTCTAGGTCTTTTTTCATTTTTTCCCCAGAAATACCAAAGTTCTCGACAATACTGTCGATAGTAGCATCGCGTTTTTCCGCATCATTAACTAATTCGCGATCGCTTTCTTCTAAAAGAGTATAGATGCCGATGGCAAAAGGACGACTGTATTTAAAGTTATCGTTAGTTGCGATCGCTTTAATCGGTTCGACAATGTGATTGGCATCGTTTCCAGCTTCAGGATTGCTCAACCAGGCAACTAAATCGGATGTAGATTTATTTTTAGCTAAATCTAGTAATGCTCCTGCTTGAGACTTGCAAGTTTCAGGATCGTTATCTGTCGAGCTACACAAAGCATTAAAAATTTTTTCTTTATCTGCTTCAGGATCGTAACCCTGCATCAAGCGTTCAAAAGAGGTAACAATTCCCAAATAATAAATAGGATCGTTTTTAAAGTCTGCATTTACTGAGAGTAAGTGCATTTCTACCAACAATTCTTCTATTACCCGACGATATATAGAATTGATGGGACGAGGGTAAGCAGCATAAAAAGCCCTTTTACTATCGGAAACTGTTTTCATAATAAATTTAATTTTTTTATCTAACAATTTATCTACCCTAAAAATCTTGAATTTTGGCAGATCCTCTTAAGGAAGACTAAATTCAAATTCTTAGCATATCTTTATATTATGCAACGATTTTGACTCACTTTACCTATTCCGATTAATACTGTGCTTCTCAGATCGTTGTGGGAGAATATAGATCGTCAGCTTAATCTGAAAAATTTATGCAATCTCCTATTATTCAAAACCAAACTCAAAAACTGACTTGTCCCCAGTTACCTCTAGCCGTATATCGGGAAGTGGCAGCCCATCTCAGACAAATTGTGGGCGTGGAGGCAAGTTTGATTCTACGCCCTATCGAACCCCAGCCTGGAGCAAAGTTTGATTACTACCAAAGCCAAATTGCAGCCCTCAAAATAATTTATCCAGCAGAAATCAGCGATCGCGATCGAGCTAGAGTCCAAGAAATTTTGGATTATTATGCTCAACGTTACAGTGCTTGGAAAAATGAAACGTCTACATAGAGATAAGAAAAAAAGGAGATTTTTCTCCCTTAGACTTCTTGCAGAAGTCGGGGTAAAGGTTAAAGGGGAAAGGGAAAAGGAATAAGATTGGACGTAATAGACAGCAAAAATTGATTTTTATTTTATTTATGCAAGAGGTCTCTTCTAGATTAAAAATAATTATAAATTGTTTATGAGTTTCTCACGCCAACATCTATTAAGTGATGTCTGACTAATTGCTCGAATTGATATAAATAAGCAGCGCAAATTAATCTAATCAACATTAATGGA